>DIYS01000089.1 GCA_002429115.1 Saccharicrinis sp. UBA6048
AAAACGGGAGATGGTCAAATCTATTAAAAAGGTGTTGTATTCCATTGAAATGGTTCTATAGGAAGTGTCACTAAATAGTCATGGCCCGATTTAGTAAAATGTTGCATTTAATTATCTTTAAGCAAAATCGAACTTAATGCAATTACTTTTTATACATGGTTGGGGAACCACCAACACCAATTCATACGGCCAAATGCCTGCAGCTATTGCCGAAAAAATGGCAGAGCAAAACGTAGATATCAATATCCAACACATTTTTTTAGCACGCTATATAAGTTTTCATGACGAAGTTACCATGGACGATATTGCACGGGCTTTAAATAAAGCACTGACCGAATTGCCGGGCAATTCAAAAGATGCTATTCAGGCCTTTTCATGTATTACTCATTCAACGGGTGGTCCGGTTGTGAGGTATTGGCTGAATAAGTATTATGGCATCCAAAAGCTTGATACTTCTCCGCTGAAGCATCTGGTTATGCTGGCGCCGGCCAATCATGGTTCATCATTAGCTAAGCTGGGTAAGGCACGTGTTGGCCGAATAAAAGCCTGGTTCAGTGGTATAGAACCAGGACAGCGGGTGCTCGATTGGTTAAGTTTTGGTAGTGATGGTCAATGGCAGTTAAATCAGGATTACCTGACTTACGATTACTGTCAGGGCGATTTTTATCCATTTGTACTGACAGGGCAGGGAATTGACAAGAAGTTTTACGACTTTATTAACAGCTATTTGATAGAATCAGGTTCAGATGGAGTGATACGTGTGTCGGGAGCAAATATGAATTATCGATTCATCGAATTGGTGCAGAGTAAGGAAGTGCTATTGCGCCAGCGGCCTGTGACGTATCAATTGGAGGCAGATGAGCCGGTTAAAGTATCGCCGCCAATACCACTTGGTGTATATAATCAATACAGTCATATTGGCAAGAAGATGGGCATCATGGAGAGTGCCGAAGCAGCTAATCAGGAAACAGGCATTGTAAATGATATTGCCCGCTGTTTGTTGGTCGATAATAAGTCGCAATACCAGGAGGCCGGAAAATATCTTGAACAACAAACCGCGGTTCATCAAAAGGGACATGATCGATATTGTATGTTGGTATTTAATGTGTGCGATAATACCGGGGAAGAGATTAGTAAAGATGATTACGATCTGATTCTTCTCGCTGGGAAACAGTATCAACCACATAAGTTGCCGGATGGATTTTTAAAGGACAGGCAGATGAATGATCAAACCAGCCGCCTGGTGTATTATGTCGATGCCAATAAGATGAAGGATATTAAAGATGGACAGTTTGGTGTGCGTATATTGGCACGGCCCGATCGTGGTTTTTCTCATTATGCAGCCGCTGAATTTCGATCAGATGGTATTAAAGCAGAAGATATTTTAAAACCTAATCAAACGGTTTATATAAATATTAAAATGCATCGTTTTGTCGATAAAAATGTATTCCGTTTTGGTAAGGCCTCTGATGATCCTATTGATTTCAAAAAGACAAAGCCATCAGGTGAGCATTTATAGGAGGGTTCTAGTGTTAAAATGAGGTTGTTTGAAAACTACGTCCGCTCATCGAGCGTAGTCGAGATGATATTTGACAAATACTGATTATTAATAAATAATCACTTCGACTTCGCTCAGTGAACGAATGCTTACAGTATATTGAATACCCTCTTATTCTATTATAGCTACTGAACCTTTAAAAGGACAAGTATCCTTATTTTGAATCGTCCTAAATACTTAATTACATGGATTATAAACAATAGAGTGTTGGTTTTTTTCATAACTTACATGATCCCTTTATAATCCCATGGTCATGAACAAAGAAAACAAAACCAATCGTCGTCATTTTTTAAAGATGACAGCTGCCGGTATAGCCGGAGCAAGTTTAATTCCTCATACTACAGAGGCAAAAAGCAAACACAACTCAAAAGTTATTTACCGAACACTTGGACGCACCGGCATTAAGCTGCCCATTGTCAGTATGGGTGCCATGAAAGATGCCAGTATGGTAAAAGCTGGTCTTGTGAAGGGCGTGAAGCACTTTGATACAGCACATGTTTACCAGAAAGGAAAGAATGAAACCATGCTGGGAGAGGCTCTTAAAGGACAGGATTTAAATGAGCTGTTTACTGTTACCAAAGTAGTGCCAGACGATATGGATCGAAGCACGGGGCTGATAGGAGAGGGCTGTACAGCTGAGAACTTCCTGAAGATGTTTGACATTAGTCTGGAACGATTACAAGTGAAACAGGTTGATTTGCTGTATGTGCATGCTGTTTCAACCCGGCAGGCCGTTTTGCATCCTGAAATAATCAAGGCTGTTAAACGTGCAAAGGAGCAGGGTAAATGCAAATTCCTGGGTGTATCAACTCATAAAAATGAACCGGAAGTTATACGGGCAGCAATTGAAGCTGAGATT
Source organism: Saccharicrinis sp. UBA6048 (assembly GCA_002429115.1). Taxonomy (GTDB): domain Bacteria; phylum Bacteroidota; class Bacteroidia; order Bacteroidales; family Marinilabiliaceae; genus Carboxylicivirga. The sequence continues at coordinate 2,418 of DIYS01000089.1, forward strand.
TATGATGTGGTGCTTACTTCTTATAATTTTAAGCAGGATCATCTTGAGGAACTTAATAAAGCCATAGCCGAAGGTGCTGCGAAAGGTATTGGTTTTGTCGCAATGAAAATTATGGCTGGTGGGTTTCTTGATAAGGATCAGACAAAGCCGGTTAATACCAAGGCGGCCTTAAAATGGGCAATGCAGAACGAACATATGTGTACGTGTATTCCAAGCTTCAAAACCATTGATCAGCTGGAAGAAAGCTGGAGTATTATGGAAAAGCTGAAACTGACGAAGCAGGAAGAAAAAGATCTGGAGTTTGCGAGAGATTATGCAGGATTGTATTGCAACGCCTGCAACCAATGTGATGGACAATGTGCAAAGAACTTACCTATACCGGAAATTATGCGATCGTATATGTATACGTATGGATATCGTGAAATGGGCAAGGCTAAAGAATTATTAGCAAATATGGGTGTCGTCAATGATCCGTGTTCCGACTGTGACCAATGTACGGTAAGTTGTGTTAAGAATTTCGTTGTTGGAGAAAAGATTCAGTCTGTAAGCAGGTTGATGGCGGTACCTGATGATTTCATAGTGTAAATAGTTTGTTTGATTAGTTGACTTTTAGATATGTAGATTACCAGACCTAAAGATGGATGTAAAATGTTAAAGTAAAGTTGAAATGAAGTCAATTCTTAAGATCATATTCGTATTTTTTATGATTGTAACTTTAAAGTCTTGTACGATAAAGCCAATTGTATCAAGCTATGACTATCAGGAGAATATATGTGAAAGTGTTAGTCTTGAAGAATTAGGGAACGGTAAGATTTTAATTTATAATGGAGCAGATTTTTGGCATAAAATTGATAACACATCAGGATTAAATATATGGATTAATGAAAAGCCAATGGGATTTATTAGAGCTGGAGAGTACGGGATAATTGAATTGGAAAACGCGACATTAGAATTTAAGCTTTTACATGTTGATATGTTTAAGTTTAGAAGTTATCATAAAGTAACGATCAATGAAAAAACAAAAGTGATAAGAATTGAACCAACATTTACTTCTAATGATTTGACTGTAGTAAATCAACTTCCAAAGAAGTTTGAGAAATATGAATATATTGATAGTAGATAAAAATATAATCTTTAGATCGAATTGAATAAGATGGTTCGATTCACCTTAAGTAGTAGAACTTATAGAGGCATTGAATCACAAAGTTTTATGATTAAATGCAAAATAACTCTGTGTCTCGTCGCCTTTGTGTTGGTTCAATATGTATCATGGTAGATATTTAATAAAGTAAATATGCAAATCAATAAATTACTCTTATTTCTATTGCTCTTTAGTGGAGCCGTTTATGGACAGGATTATCCAAATGAATTTACTGAAATTGAAGGTTGGAATATTGATGGTGAAAAGCAGTTTTATGGTCCCGATAATTTGTACGATTATATAAACGGAGCTTCCGACTTTTATATGGGGTATGATTTCCAGGACTTATGGGTGGTTGATTATAAAAACGACAAGAATCGGCTGTTAACACTGGAGCTCTATCGTCATGCAACTCCATTACTTGCTTTTGGTATTTATAGTGAAGAGCGTCCGTCAGGCGCTAAGGTCAGACCGATAGGAGCTCAGGGCTTTATGGAAAGCGGAGCCATATTTTTTCTGGCAGGAGACTATTACGTGAAGATTTACAATGGTCGTCCTGAAGTTTCGGATTCGAATTTTGTTGTATTTTCAGAAAGGGTGGCTAATAAGATATGCACCGAGTGCAGTTTGCCCGATGAATTTAAGGTGTTTCCAGATGAGGGTAAGATCGAGTTAAGTGAGCGATATATACCTGAAAATTTTATGGGAATCAGTGGTTTTAATGGAGTTTCAACAGTTGATTATAAATTGAATGGTGAGACGTTCAAATTGTTTGTTTTTAAAGCGGATGATGCATCTTGTCGATCACTAATGAAAAAGTACTTTGAACGACTTAAGTACAAAAAGAAGCTGAAGGAAAGAATCTATTATCTGGATGATCCATACTTGGGTAAAGTAGCAATAGGCTATAGAGCCGGAGTTTTATATGGGATGTTAGATGCAAAAACACCGGAGGAATTAAGTGTTGTTTTAAATAATTTGGATTCTGGTTTTTAAGGTATTATTAAAAACATTTTCATGCTGCTAATCATGCCCCAATCGGGGCTATACGTATTAGCGTAGGGTGAAGTGAAACGAAGCCCTACGTTGAAGTCATATTCATCAAACCGGTGCAGTTACTAATGCTATTAACCTTAGACATTTCAATGCATCGGAAAAACAAATATGATTTTACCGCTGTAAGCAGGTATAAAAGTCCCTTTTTCCAAAGGTCAAAACTTTGGAATAGGTTGAGATTTTAAGAAAAAAAAAGCCGCTTTGGAATCTCCAAAAGCGGCTTTTAAATTCAATTATATCTTATATCATTTGTATAACAAAATGAGCTGTAAGCTATTTTGCTTATTACAATGGTAAATGTCGAAGTATCAATGAAGAGCCTTAAGAAAACTTTGTTAAAATAAGGTTTATTTCATTGAACAATCGGTATTATTGTCTTCTACGCTTGGTTTTGCGCTTCGAAGGTTTTGGTGAAGCTACTTCAAGATTCACTTTCTTACCTTTCAATTTAGCCGAATTAAGCTTTTGAATAACATCTTGTTCGTATTCCTTATCCACTTCAATAAATGAGAAGTTGCGAAGTAATTCAATCTTACCAACTTTAACAGTAACACCTTTCATTTTGTTATTGATAAGACCAATAACATCACTTGAGGTTAACTTATCTGTTTTTCCAAGGTTGATAAATAAACGACTAAAGGCCACACCACCTCTGCCACCGCGTCTATTGTCTTTCGAATCTTTGTATACGTTAAGATCAGGCGCATCTTTGTAATACTCCATAAAACGGTTAAACTCAGCTGCCACAAATTTGCGAATTAACTGTTCGCGCTCCATTGTAGCAAGTTTCTCGTATACCGATGGCAATAAAGCATTAACCGGAGATCCATCTTCCAGCTCTGTGTCATTAACACGATCAAGAAAGTGGAACAATTGCTTCTCACAAATCTCATCTGCTTTTGGTACCATCTTGCGCTCGAAGGTCTTCTTGGCAATTTTTTCAATGGCTTTCACACGGTGCATTTCGCGTGTGTGAATGATCGAAACAGATACACCTTTTTTACCGGCACGACCAGTACGTCCACTTCGGTGGATATATACCTCAATATCATCCGGCAGGTTGTAGTTAATCACATGCGTCAGGTCATTAACATCAATTCCACGTGCAGCCACATCTGTTGCTACCAACAACTGTAAGTGCTTTTTGCGGAAGCGGTGCATTACCAAATCACGTTGTGCCTGCGATAAATCACCATGTAATGCATCAGCATTATAACCATCGGCCATCAGCTTGTCTGCAATATCTTTAGTTTCCTGACGGGTACGGCAGAAAATGATACCATACACATCCGGAATAACATCAACGATGCGTTTAAGAGCACGGTAGCGATCATGTGCCTGCACCATGTAATATTGGTGTTCCACATTTTCAGCACCCTGATTCTTTTTACCAACACTTATCTCTACCGGATCCTGCATGTATTTTTTTGACATGGCAGCAATCTCTTTAGGCATAGTTGCCGAGAATAATAGCGTTTGACGCCATTCAGGTGTCTGTGCCATAATGCTCTCCAAATCATCTTTGAAGCCCATGTTTAGCATCTCGTCTGCCTCATCAAGAATTAACCAACGTACATTGCTTAAGTTGATCGCCTTACGGTTGATTAAATCGTTCATACGTCCAGGCGTACCAACTACAATATGGGTTCCTCGTTTCAGTGATTTGATCTGCGTACGAATTTCAGCACCACCATAAACCGGGGTGATGTAAAGATCATTGTAGTTTTTCGAGTAAGCCTTTAAATCTTGTGTGATCTGAAGGCATAATTCGCGTGTTGGACATAAAATAAGTGCCTGAACACTTTTGTCACTTCTTTCGACCTGTGGAATTACAGGTAAGCCGAATGCTCCTGTTTTACCAGTTCCTGTTTGAGCTAAGGCAATCAGGTCATTGCCATAATTCATTATTTCAGGAATGGTTTTACTTTGGATAGGCGTAGGTGTTTCATAACCCATCTCACCAATAGCACTAAGGATTTCCTCTGGAAGTCCTGTCTCTTTAAATGTTTGCATAAATCCTTTTTTCTTCCACCCGCTACCACGTTCTTGCAGCTGTTACCCAGATTTAGCAAAATGCATTATGCTACGAAGTGCTACCGAAAGTGACCGGAGTGGTCCTTATTTTTATTGAGCCGCAAAGATAGACCGTTTTTTATAAAAACAGCACTTTTATCTTTGTCAAAGCGGTTATTTGTGTTTTATTAACGTTATTGGGTTGTAATTTTGGCTAGTACTATTTGTTGAGAAGTTGAGGAGTTTATTTGTTGAACTGTTAAATCGCGGAACTATTGAAAAACAAACTCAATCCCTGAAACCCGGAACTCAAAACCCGGAACCTAAAACTCCAAACCCACAACTCCAAACCCACAACTCAGAACTTGGAACTCAAAACTCAGAACCCCAAACTCTACTGCTTTACAGCGATACTTTTAATGAGACAATATAATTACGTCCAGGCGCTGCTATCCCTGATGAGTAGGACTTGTAACGTTCATTGGTAATGTTATCAATACCAGCAGTAATTAACGCATGAGAATTAAAAGCATATTGCGCTTTCAGGTTTAAAGTGGTCCATCCTGGAGAATAAGGATTCCCATTTGCATCAGAAGCATACAAATATGCTTTGTCAATCTCCGATTTCGGCATTTCATTAAACGATACTTCCCCGTTATACCGCAGATAAACGTCCATTTTTAATTTGCTCTTCTCATAGCTCAGGTGTGTTGTGCCAAACCAGGGAGCCGCATGGCGCAATGGAGAATAGCTGCCATCTTCCAATTCCTCTTTGCCCTTTTGATAATTAAAACGCGATGATGCACTGATGCCACTCTTCCATTTATATTCGATGCCAGCTTGAATTCCATAAACTTTTGCATGGGCTGCATTCTGAATCGCCTGTACCTTGCTCAGTTCATGGTCGTAAATAATACTGTCTTCTGCATTAAGCTGATAGTCCCGGCGTACCATGGCATTGGTCAAAAGTGTATAATAGGCGGCAACATCTACTTTCCATTTCTTTACAACAACAACTGCTGCACCTATTTCCCCGTTAATGGCATATTCCGGCTTGAGATCTGGATTTGGAACAACAACGGCTCCGGGCTCTGAGTCAAATATTTTTCCAACATCGTCAATGTTTGGCGCTCTGAATCCGGTTGATAGAGCGGCGCTCAATTGCCAATTGTCCGTTGGATTGTGGATGACTCCAAAACTTCCGGTTAAGGCGCCATTATTCAATTGGGTGTCTTCAAATGGAAAATCAAAGAATACGTTATCGAAGTCAGCATTTAAATAGATGTAATTATATCGTAAGCCAGTTTGTAGGTTTGTTTTTGCACTTAGTTTTTTGAGATAATTACCATACACAGCCGCCGATATCCATATCGAATTATCAGGGTAACGTGTTGAGGCAAGTCCTTTATCACCTGATATCAGGCTTTCTGTATAAGCGGATGAACCAACTTGATTACCAATAAACTCAAAGCCGTAAAATACTCGGTCACCATTGCCTAAAAGCTTTTCGAAATCTAAATTCAGACTGTATGCATCCACCTGTTCAGTCCTTCTCGTAATGTCTTCCTTGTCTAGTTTTCGATTATGTCGGCTTTCTTCAAAAAACTGGTACGACGCTGTAATGTTGAGGTGGTTGAAATAGGCATTATTCGCTGTGTGTTGAATATTTAAGTTATTCATCAACCATTTTTGAGGTCCATAATACCAATCGCCATATTTCAGTTCATTATTATCGGTGTACATTATCAGACGGTCGTAGCGAGGCACATTTGATGACTCAGAGTAGTGCAGGCCATAATTAAATTGCCAGCGTTCATTAGGCATAAATTTAAACTTTTGCATCAGGTTGAGCTGACTATAAGCTGTTGGGACTTGCTTTTCAGGCGTGCCGTTTTTTACAGAAATATCTTCACCAGCCTCACGAACAATATATTCATGTCTTAAATAGTCATCGGGACCATCAGAACCCATTGTTAAATTGCCAAAGTCAGAAAAAGTTATAGAAGTAAATGAAGCCAACTTGTCAAATCCAAAATTAATACTTGCATGTCCGGTCTTCTCATTATTGGCCGAGGCATAGCGAGTTATTCCTGTGGCTTTAATCAGCGTGTTGTTGTCATGAGATAAAATAGGATCGAAGGTGTAAAAACCCATCACTCCACCAATAGCATCGCTACCATATATGACCGAGCCCGGACCAAAAATAACTTCTGCACGGTTGGTTGCAAACGGATCAAGAGATATAATGTTTTGAATATTACCGCTCCTGAATATGGCATTGTTCATCCGTACTCCATCCACTGTAATTAACACACGATTGGTGGCAAATCCTCTGATCATAGGACTTCCACCACCCATCTGGCTTTTCTGAACAAATACATCACCACTCATTTCAATTAAATCGGCGGCAGTTTGTGGATTAAAAAAGTTGACTTCTTTAGGTTTAAGAATGGATATTTTTGATGGCGTTTCGCGTCGTCCCTGTTTCCATTTAGTGGCCGATACCACAACTTCATCAAGCGATAACTCTGATTGCTCCATCCACACCTTAAAACCCAATTGCTTCAGTTCTTCAAAACTTAGAATGCGAGTTTCGTATCCGATTAATCGAAACGTAATATCGTCAACTCCCTCGAATCGACTAATATCACTCTGACCTTTCATGTTGGTTATAGTATGCCCATTTGCCGAAAATATAGTGACTAACTCAAGTGGTTGATGTGTATTTTTATCTCTGACCTGCACAATTTGTGCTTGTAGGAATTGTATGAAGAATATGGTGATAAGAAGGCTGGTATATCGAGTCATTTTAACGTTCAATCTTTGTTGTATTGTCGCGAAAGCTATGCAAAAACCATGCAAATATAGAATAATTATAAAGGAAGAGCGGGCGTTGTAAAAATGACAGCTCATATTTTAGAGATTGATGGTTTATATCTTGCTCATTTTCTATTGATTGGGACTTTGTTTAATCATGTTATAATTCAAGTTAGTCATTAATCAGAGTTTGTTTGTCAAAATAAAATAAACGTTCGTCCTAAATGGCGTAATAGCTTATGAATTAAAAATATAATCGAACTTAATTGAGTATAATGAAGTATTTAGGATGTATTGTTACATTATTATTTTTGGGAATTAATGTTACTGCGCAGGATTTTTCTTATTTGAAAAGTATTGATTTATCGGATTCATCGCAAAAAATAGAGGCACAAGAAGCAGCAATGGAATGTTGTTGTTATTTAGTTGGTGTTCGGTATGATAAAAAAGATGAACAACGTGGCTTAGCTACAGCATTTGTAAATGAATGGATGAAGGCGAATATCAACGAAAAAGATATCATGGAAGGCGTTGAAAAAATTACTGCTGAAGTTGATGGTTATAATGACATGTATTTGGCATTTTACATTATGAATTACATCGACAATGATGGAGAACTAAGCCTGATGGAAAACAAAGTTGAAGCCGTAAAAGGATTATTGTCCTATTGTGGTAATTCCTCAAATAAGTTAAAAGTAAGTAAGGAGTTAAAGCAGGTAGATCAGCTATCTCAAGCCGGTGAGCTGGAGCAATACCTTACCGACGCTGCTTTAACATCATCTAAAGAATAGTGTTTATTCGAAATTAAGTGTGATAACTAATATCTCCGGGCGATTGCCTGTTCGTACAGGAGGCCCCCATGTTCCAAAGCCAGTGCTAACAATAAAGTGGCTTTGGTTTTTCTGTTTGTAGCCCCTGCTCACTTCAAATAGTTTATTGGTAATATAGCCAAACGGCCATAGTTGCCCATGGTGCGTATGACCTGATATTTGCAAATCAATATTGGACTTCTCGGCTTGTTCAAGATGGTAAGGCTGATGATCCAGCATGATCATCGGTTTCGACTGGTCGATATTTTGGATTAATTCAGCAATGTCTTTACGGTCACCACCGGGCGATCGACGCTTGTCTCTGTCTTCCCGGCCAATCAGGTAAAACTGATCTTCAATGTTGGCCACAGAATCGCGCAGTACAGTAATGCCATGTTCTTCGAGGTATTTAACCGATCGGTCTGCTCCACCAATGTACTCATGGTTTCCTGTGGAAGCATAAACACCTAAAGGGGCTTTAAGCTGTAGAAGGCTGGCGCCCAGATTTTGTCTGATAACAGGACCAACATCTTCATCAACTACATCACCTGCAAATAATATAATATCGGGGTTTAAATTATTGATCGTCTTGACTAGTTTTTGTGTTTTTCTTGGTCCGATGATTGTTCCCAAATGTATGTCAGAGGCGGCAACAATTCTCAATTGCTTAGGACCATTGACTTGTTTATTAACCTTGAGGTTGTATTCCTGAATTTTCGGAGTCCAGGCATTAATAAAACCACCGAGGATTATTAACAACCCGGTTGCTGCTATTCCAATACCCGACCATTTTTTTAGCACAATGTATGATTCACTTCCTTTCTCGGGTAGAAAATGAAAGACATAATTGAGTATTCGAATAATATCGGCCGAAAAAATGAGTAATGTAAAATAGAGCATGCCGGCAAACCAAAAGGCGCCGATCCAATGCAGTGTATTTGAAACAGGTGAATACCAAATGCGCTCCAGAAATCTTCCCAAGGGATAGGAGATGACTAAGAGGAGCATAAGTACCCGAAATCCGGTTTTTAATCCTGGGAGTGCAGAAGTCCATTGAATACCACGGTGGTAAATGTAATAATTGACCAGGAAATGAATGGTTAAAATAATTGATAAGAACACAAGGAAAGCATAATTCTTCATAAGTGGGCTTTAAATTAATATCTTAAGTAGTAAATATAGCAACATTGAAATAGTAATATTCATAAAAAGTGTATGAAACGGGAACTTTTTAATATGAACCATTTATATTCGTTTCTGTTTGATTGGTGTATTATAAACGTGAGACATGGATAAAATAAAATATCTGATAATGGCTGGTGGAGCCTTAATATTAGCGGGGATTTTTTTAAAAATTACTGGTGTTACTGGTCCTTGGGCTGCTATTGCCTTTGGTGTTGGAGGAACGCTTAAATTACTTTATATGATTTTGGGCGTACGGTCAGGACTGGTTAAGCTGGGACCGGAATTGATTTTACTTGTTGTTGGATTGTCAATGATTTTTGCTGCTGTATATTTTCGAAAAGCGGAAGTTTACCTTGCACTTTATGGATGGTTCCTGGCATTTGGTATTGTGTTAAAGACGCTCTTTGTTCTCTTGTTTATAAGACGTCAGAAGAAGTATAGGAAATCATTAGCTTAAAAATGTCTTCATAAATTCGACCAAAAAGTATAAGTTTAGCCTATAAAATGGTGAATTAACTTATGAAGAAAATCTATTTGATATTTATATTTTTCAGCATCATTGTATGCCAATTATATGCACAAACACCTGTTGTTTTCAAGGAGTTGAAACTTGATCCTAAATTGTGTTGGCAAATCAATGATTTTGCTTTATTACGGAGTGGTTCTGATTTAAAACAAATACCTCTGAAGTATAATGCATCTTGTGAGTCTGTTGAGGTAGGACGTATTGATTTTGAGAAAAAAGATTTGATTATTTGTAATCAATACATCCGAAATGGAAAGGAAGCCATTACTACAACCAAGATTGAAATTTTAAGAAATGATAAAGCTAAAAAGGTAGATGTGTTTATGGCTACGTTTGGTTCGAGTAAAATGCAAAGGGCCGGACGCATTTTCGAAAACAGGAAATATCTATTAGTACCAAAAATTCCAAAGGATTATAAGTTGGATGTGCATTACTCTGTTAATGTTGTAAAGCCATAGAAGCAAGCATTTATATAGGTAGTAATAGCAGCGATAAATAAGGACCTCAAAAGCAATAATTATCTGTTCACTGAGCGCAGTCGAAGTGATTTGCTTATAGGAAACCAATTCTTTATCGTTTTCATCTCGATTTTACCTCAGCTCCGCTCGGTAACCATCTCGATGAGTGGATTTTTTGTGCTTTCATTGTAGACTTTCTGAAAAATAAAAAGGCGAGCCATAACGGTTCGCCTTTCTTTTTCATTGAATAAAAATCGTTTTAGGCTTTGATCGCCTCCATAATTTTTTGTTCCAGTTCTTCTGCTAACTCAGGATTATCCTTAATAACCTCTTTAACCGCTTCACGTCCTTGTCCAAGCTTGGTTTCACCATAGCTAAACCATGAACCGCTTTTCTTGACAATGTTTAAGTCAACACTCAAATCCAAAACTTCTCCTACACGCGAGATACCTTCTCCATAGCGAATTTCAAATTCAGCCTTTTTAAATGGAGGTGCTACTTTGTTTTTAACTACTTTAACACGAGTTAAGCTACCTACTACATTCTCGCCATCTTTAATTTGTGTTACACGGCGAATGTCTAGTCGAACTGATGAATAGAATTTAAGTGCATTACCACCGGTTGTTGTTTCTGGGTTTCCGAACATCACACCAATTTTCTCACGAAGCTGGTTGATGAAAATACAAGTGGTGTTGGTTTTATTAATCGTAGATGTCAGCTTTCTTAATGCTTGTGACATTAATCGTGCTTGTAGACCAACGCGGGCATCACCCATGTCGCCTTCTATTTCGGCTTTTGGAGTTAGAGCAGCAACGGAGTCAATCACAATAATATCAATCGCAGATGAGCGAATTAGTTGATCTGCAATCTCTAATGCTTGCTCACCATTATCCGGTTGTGAGATTAGTAGATTCTCAAGGTCTACACCAAGCTTTTCGGCATAAAAACGATCGAATGCATGTTCAGCATCAATAAAGGCAGCAATACCACCGGCTTTTTGGGCTTCTGCAATGGCGTGGATAGCCAGTGTTGTTTTACCTGATGATTCCGGACCATACACCTCAATGATACGACCACGAGGCAATCCGCCAACTCCAAGCGCCATGTTTAGTGCAATTGAGCCTGTTGGAATAACAGGAATATCTTCCACCTTGGCATCGTCCATCTTCATAATGGTGCCTTTACCATAGGTTTTGTCAATTTTTTCCATGGTCAGCTGAAGGGCTTTCAGCTTTGCTGCATTTTCATTTGTTTCTTTCTTATCTGCCATTATATTGATTTTAAGCTGTTTCTTCTTTTTGTCAGGAAGCGGTTATTTTTCTAATTCGCTAAGTATTTGATTGGTGTGATCTTTTGTTTTTACTTTCTCAAAGATCTTCACAATAACACCATTTTCATCAATAATAAATGTTTTCCGGAGGACTCCCATGTATTCGCGTCCATACATTTTCTTTAAGCCCCAGGCATCATATTGTTGCAATATTTCCTTCTCGGTATCGGCAATCAGGTTAAAGCGAAGGTTGTGCTTGGCTATGAATTTTTGGTGCGATGCAATGCTATCGGGACTAACGCCTACAACTACAAAGCCTTTGCTCGTTAATTCATCGTAATTATCGCTAAGGTTACATGATTCAGCGGTACATCCCGGCGTGTTATCTTTGGGATAGAAATAGAGAATTACTTTTTGACCAGCAAAATCATTTAAAGAAATTTCCTTTTCATCTTGATTCTGTCCCTTAAAAACGGGCGCTTTATCTCCTTCTTTTAACATCTTTCTATTGTTTTAAAGGGCATTTCGATTTTTGTCAATGTCAAACAATGCGAGTTACAAATATATTTAAATAACAACGATTTAATAATAGCATGGTTCAAAAGTTATTAACAGTCATAATAACAGTGGGATAGGAGGTGGTTTCTAAATGAAGTGATGAGTGATGAATGAATAGTGATGAGTAATTCACAGGATGTAAAGGTTTGCTTTTAATTTTAGTTAAATGTCAATTGTTCAGTGGATTAATTGTGTATTTAGATAAGGGTATAGACGCTTAGGGAACTTTTACCAATATCGCCAGAAGCGTCACAGACTATGTTGTTCAAATTGCAGTAATTCTTGTCCAGCTTGTGGTTTTAGTCTTGATACTCATATCTCAATACTAATTTAGTTTGTTTGGGTTTTGTATGTCTTATACTGTCAGTTGTTTACAGTTTAAATGATTTTCTTTGTAAGGTGGTGGATGTTAGTAGATTATCGATAAGGCTAATGACTGCTGACTAAAAACTAACGAACTATTAATTTTAGCAATTAAACGCTAATGATTAATTTTGGGAAATTCATAAACTAAGAAATAAGACAACCTTATGCGTAACTTGGGGCATATCATTATATTATCCATTGTATTTGTAATTTGCAATCCATTTATTGGTTATTCTCAAACAAAAACTTATTCAGCAAAAGAGGCACTGGCTCTTTTTAAGGAAGGTAATTATACCGAGGCTGAAGTGGCCTATGAACAGATTCTTCAGCGCTATGATCGGGAAGCGAAATACAATTACTATTATGGCATTTGTTTGATTCAGAACAATAACGATTTGTCGCAGGCTGTCAAACGATTAAAGTATGCAGCATTAAAGGGTGTTAGCAGGGATGCATACTATTACTTAGGGCGCGCTTATCAGTTGACTTACCGTTTTGATGATGCGATTAATCAATATAACCGGTTTTTAAAGTATGCATCGTCTTCAGATATTAGAAACGATAAAGCTGAATTATACATTGCCCAATCAGAAGTGGGAAGGCAGCATTCAGCCAAAATTTATCACTTTGATGTTTATAGTAGAGACGCGGTAAATAACGATGCTATTTTAACCGCTTACAATCCGGCAAAGGATGTTGGTAAAGTAGTGCATAATGAGGCATTTTTTGAATCTGGTGTTGATCCGAAAGGTGTTTTATATTTGACAGAACGAGGCGATGAAGTTTATTTCTCAAAGGGAAATGAGTTAAATGGTCATGATTTGTACAAAATGGAAAAGCTACTGGACGGGTGGAGCGAAAATATGGCACTTGATGGAGTTAATAGTGAATACAGTGACCGATATCCGTTTGTTGTAATTGATGGTTCAACCATCTACTTTTCGTCTGATCGTCCTGGTGGACTGGGAGGTTATGATTTGTATAAGGCGCAGTACGATTCTGAAAGGAAAGCGTTTTCTGATCCTGTCAATCTAGGAATTCCATTTAATTCACCTAAAGATGATTATTTGTTTGTGGTTGATGAGTTTAATCAACTGGCATGGTTTACTTCCAATCGCGAAACCAATGATAGCACCGCGATTGTTTATACCTTAAAATGGGACGATTCGGTAGTGAAAAATCTGGTGACTGACATGAATGATGTAAATACCCAGGCAGCGATGTATCTTTCAGGAAAACAGCTGACGGCTGAGCAGGCAAATGCTATTGGAGGGAGTGTCAAAAACGAACAAAAAGCCAAGTTTCATTTTATGGTGGCTGATACATTGGAGTATAGTCAGTTTGAACATTTTAAAAGTGATGAGGCCCGTCGATTGTTTGAAGAAGGAATGAATCTTTCTATGAGAAAAGATAGCTTGTCTGGTTTAATGCGCGAAAAAAGACAGCAATATGCCCGAACCAACTCAGAAACTCAACAATCAATGTTGGTGAATGATATTCTTTCGATGGAGAAAAAAGTGTACGGTTTAGATGAAAAAATAGAGCGTAGTTTTTATCATGCGCGATCGGTGGAGCAGGCAAAAATTAAAGAGTTGGTGGCGGCCGGAACGTACACATCAAACAGTCAGGTAAAAATCGAGAAGAACAATAAAAGTAGCTTTGAGGATATTTTGATTCCGGATAACTTTATTTTTCATACGGATGAAGAGTTTGCAGCACATCTGGCTGAGCTTGAAGTGATGTATCAGAAGGTTTTTGAATCGCATGAAATCGACAAATTACACCATGCTGATTCATTATATGTGTGGGGAAATATTTTGACCCTTGAGGCATCTAAGATGCTTGAAGAGGCCAACAGCGCCCCTGAAGAAACAGAGTCGATTATTAATGCCGTGATTCGTAAAAAAGACAGCGTTGATGAAGAGAGTTTAACGGCACAGCATGTGGCACAATCCAAGGAACTCAAATTAACGGCACTAAAACTGTATCATGAATCACTCAATCGGAAGTTTGAGATTTATGAAGAGCGACTCAAGCAGGTGGTTATTGGTCATCCTACCCGGGATTTGGAAGCATTAGATCAGGCAAGGGCAGAGAGTAAGGAGTATTTTCGTAAGGCAATGGATATGATTGATCCTATTAATGGTTTTGATATGGATAGATATGAGCGTTCAGGGGCCATTAAGCGTTCGGGCGTTAAGGTGCAGGAGGCAGGATTGGTGCAGTATGCTGAAACGATCGGCGAAAATGAAAGTGTTGAGAGTGAAGTGAAATCAACAGTCCCTAAAACATATCAGGAATTGCAGGGATTTGAAGCTGTTGAAGAAAAAAGTCCTAAAGAACTGGTTGAAGATGCTTTTAAGACTAAGGCAACAAAGCAACTGGTATATAAAATACAAATAGGAGTTTTTAAAAATGAACCAAATGCAGGGGCAGTTGCTAAGATTCCTGAAGTATCAAAAGTTGAAATACCCGACAGAGGATTGACGAAGTATTTCTCAGGTAAATATAAAAGCTATGCAGAGGCACAGAAAGACTTGCAACGAGTTCAAAGTGCAGGCTTCTCCGGTGCATTTGTCGTGGTTTTTGAAAATGGCCAACAAATCAATCTGACAGACGAATTGAAGAAGTAGTAAATTAGTTTTTCACGAAAAATAGTGTTTATTTTATAGAAACTTTTTAACTATGGTTTCTTTTGGTAGACGCAGTGAAGAGCATAATATGAAGAATAATGGCAAAGATATTCGAACTTTGACACTTCATAATGATGATAAGAATTCATTCGATCATGTTATTGATGTTTTGTGCGAAATATGTGAACATGATGCCATCCAAGCTGAACAGTGTGCAATGATTACCCATTATACCGGTTCGTGCGAAATCAAATCAGGAAGTGTTGATGATTTAATGTCAATAAAAGAACAGCTTTCTGAAGAACACCTTTTAGTTACTATTGATTAATTGATTATGTCTGCACTTGTTATTGTCTTAATTATTGTATTAGGATTGTTCCTGTTTATTCTTGAATTTTTTGTTTTTCCCGGAGTTACCGTTGCCGGAATTGGAGGTTTTATTTTTACTGCCGGAGGAATCTTTCTGGCCTATCAAAGTTTCGGCGTTACCTATGGAAACATAGCTTTATTCAGTACTTTGTTTGTTGGTATCATAATACTTGCTCTCTCATTCAGAGCAAAAACCTGGAATAAACTCATGCTGCACTCTCAGGTAGATGGTCAGGTGGAAACCGTTGAAGGATCCAATATTCATGCAGGTGACGAAGGTGTAGCTGTGACCCGTTTAAATCCTGTTGGTAAAGTAATTGTAAATGGAGAAGTGATTGAAGGCAAATGTCCCGGGCATTTTATCGATGAAAATACAGAAGTAATAATTAAAGAAGTATATAAGACATACGTTATTGTCAAACCCAAAAACTAATTTTATATGGCAGGTTTAGCACCAATTTTTTTGATTGCGGCGATTATAGTTGTCGTGTTTTTATTCCTTTACTATGTACCAATTTTACTTTGGTTCTCAGCATTAGTATCAGGCGTGCGAATTTCATTAATTCAGCTTGTTTTAATGCGAATTCGAAAAGTACCTCCTGGTGTTATCGTAAGAGCGCTTATTGAGGCATATAAGGCCGGATTATCAGAGGTGAAGCGTGATGAGTTGGAAGCACACTATTTGGCCGGTGGTCATGTAGAAAATGTGGTTCATGCATTGGTATCGGCTGCTAAAGCAAATATCGATCTGAATTTCCAGATGGCAACTGCTATTGACCTTGCTGGTCGTGACGTGTTTGAAGCGGTGCAGATGTCCGTTAATCCAAAGGTGATTGATACGCCTCCGGTAGCAGCTGTTGCTAAAGATGGTATCCAGCTAATTGCCAAAGCTCGTGTAACTGTTCGCGCCAATATTAAGCAATTAGTTGGTGGAGCAGGAGAAGAGACTGTTTTGGCTCGTGTAGGTGAAGGTATTGTTTCCTCAATTGGATCGTCGGTATCACACAAAGCAGTGTTAGAAAATCCTGATTCAATATCAAAGGTGGTTTTAGAAAAAGGATTGGACGCAGGAACAGCCTTTGAAATTCTGTCGATTGATATTGCAGATATTGATATAGGTAAAAATATTGGGGCAGGATTACAAATTGATCAGGCCGATGCAGATAAGAATATTGCTCAGGCGAAAGCTGAAGAGCGTAGAGCAATGGCTGTAGCTTTAGAGCAGGAAATGAAAGCAAAAGCACAGGAAGCAAGAGCGAAAGTAATTGAAGCCGAAGCAGAGGTGCCAAAAGCGCTTGCTGAAGCATTCAGAAGCGGTAATCTTGGCGTGATGGATTATTTAAAGTATAAAAATATAGAGGCTGATACAGCGATGAGAGATTCAATAGCGAAGCCGGGAAGTAAAACGCCGAAAAAAGATTAAATTTTTTTAAAGCTACCTTCGGGTAGCTTTTTTTTTGAGCGATAATTAGTTAAGAGAAATGTTCATGTTTTGCTAAATAAAAAGTGATCATTTTTTCCATTTTAATTTTGGAGGTTTAATTCTATTTGCTACTTTTGCAATCGCAATCGCAAAGGGGACGCAGGATAGAGAAGCAAGAGCGATTGTTACTCTTTAAAGAAAGAGGAAAAAAGGAGAGATGGGTGAGTGGCTGAAACCACCAGTTTGCTAAACTGGCGTGCGGGTAACCGTACCGGGGGTTCGAATCCCCCTCCCTCCGCTCAATTTTAGTTTCGGGGTGTAGCGCAGTCCGGTTAGCGCACCTGGTTTGGGACCAGGGGGTCCCAGGTTCGAATCCTGGTACCCCGACAAAATTTTAAGAGTTAAATAAAGTTTAGCTCTTTTTTTATTGAAGATATTATTGATTCGGGGTGTAGCGCAGTCCGGTTAGCGCACCTGGTTTGGGACCAGGGGGTCCCAGGTTCGAATCCTGGTACCCCGACAATGTATGAATCAAATACAATTAAAAGCTCGTAAATCGTAGGATTTACGGGCTTTTTTGATTTTTATTATATTGTTTAGTGTCAAAATAATCCAATTTTCTCACGACCTATTCGGTGACCTTTTTTTCTTCGTATATTTATTTCTAGGATTTGTAATAGTCAGATTATCAGTATTTAAAATGGTGTCATTTGATGTGTTTTAACATTTTTTAAGTGATCCATTCTGTGACCTCTCTCTCTATTTAACAGGTGAGTCACCTAAGGTGTTGTAAGGTTCAGAAAGACAGTGTGATGTAATTGTTAAAGAGAATTATTGAAGTGTTAATTGGGCTAAAAATTCATATTATGATACGATTACTGTATTGTGTAATTGAATTCTTGGAGAGTCAATTTAATTCAAAACAAACCATTTAAATCATGTGATATGAGTAATAAAGGAAATACGTTAGGCGTTGGTTTTATTGTTAAAAAGAATAAAGGCAAAGATGGAGGTGCTCCTCTTTATTTGAGAATAACCGTTAATGGAAAACGTACTGAATTATCCATGAAGACAATTATTGATGTTGATAAGTGGGATTTCAGTAAAGGAATTTATGCTGGTTATTCTAATGAGATCAAGAGGCTTAATACTCAATTGGAGCAGATTAAAGGGCATGTAGTTGATTGTTATCATCAGTTGGAGGCCAGAAGAGAGGTGATTACAATTGATGCTGTTAAGAATCTTTACCTTGGGGTTGAAAAGGTTGAGTTTACATTGATGAAACTTTTTGACTATCACAATGAAGAAATGAAGGAAACCTTACGCTGGGGAACTCTTAAGAATTACTATACTACCAAGAAGTATTTTAAAAGGTATCTAATGAAAAAGTTTTTTGTGCGTGATATACCTCTTTTTCAATTAAAGTATGGTTTTATAACTGGCTTTGAGAAGTATCTGAAAGAATCTGATTCAATTATTCCAGATAGGCCTTGTAGTCACAATACTATTATGAAGCATATTGAACGCCTGAAAAAAGTGATTCATTTAGCTGTCCAAAATGAATGGTTGGAAAAAGACCCGTTTACTCAGTTTAAGCCATCATTTATCAAGAAAGAAATAGCTTATTTAAACGAGTTGGAGTTAGACCGAGTAGAGAATAAACACTTTTCTATTTCGCGCTTGGGTTACGTACGTGACTTGTTTGTTTTTAGTTGTTATACTGGTTTGTCTTATTCTGATGTATACGCCTTGACCAAAGAAAATATTCAACTAGGTATTGATGGAGAAAAGTGGATTATTACTAATCGGATAAAAAATAACCAACAAGTTAAAGTGCCCCTGCTTCCTAAAGCAGAGTTTATTATCCAGAAATATGAGGATAATATAAGAAATGAAGTAACAGGTAAGCTGCTTCCTGTTGTTACAAATCAAAAGATGAACTCCTATTTAAAAGAGATAGCAGACTTGTGTGGAATTGAAAAACATCTGACTTTTCATGTTGCACGGCATACTTTTGCTACAACAGTGACGCTCAATAATGGTGTGCCAATAGAAACGGTCTCTAAGTTACTCGGGCATAGAAGCGTTTCGACAACTCAGATTTATGCACGTGTTATTGATTCAAAACTAAGTCAGGATATGAGGCACTTAACCCGTATTATTCATCTC
>DIYS01000190.1 GCA_002429115.1 Saccharicrinis sp. UBA6048
ACTTTGATCGGCATCTCCAATTGTGGAGACGGATACGATATAACTTTTGATTAAATGCATATTCTTTCTTTTTTGCCTTCGGCGAGTTACTTTTTGCTCGAGGCCAATTAAAGCGAAGCGGCAATCGTGAACTCCTACTTAAAACAAACAATTTGTAAACAAACACTAACGAAAAACCCCCAGCCTGAAATTCATTGGCAAGTTATTCTAAGTAATTATCATCTCATCTCGCCAATCAGAATTGACCGAACGGGTGAGCGCTATTGATTTTTCTTGTAGTCAATAGCGATTGGCTTGATTAACATCAAATCATAACATTCGTTCAAATGATAATTACTAGAATCAACTAAACCAATGTATTTAGGGCTCTTTTCCAACAACCATCTAACCTCGGATATTTAGGATTAGTCTTTTTGTTTCTATTTGCGGTAATGGTAATTATTATGAGAAGTGAGGATAGGGGCAGGTTTGCTTGAACTATGTCGAGTAAAGCAAATAATCTCTAAGAAAACGAAAATTTGCTTAATAAGACATTACTAGAATTATCCACAATATTTTTAATTGATCCATAATAGATCTCCAATTATTTCTTTTTCTGTATAAAATTTGAACTTCTTAAACTCTTATTTACATTTGCGAGTACATTATTGCTATGGGGGATCAAAAAATAGACATAAGGCAGGAGGATTTTAAGGAAATATTCGATACATACTTTCCATCATTGTGTGTATTTGCGAATCGTTTTATGAAAAATGAGGAAATAGCTAAGGATATTGTCCAGGAAGCCATGCTTAAGATCTGGAAATCGCAACAGGTATTTCATAGCAGGAAAAGTATGCGAGTCTACTTTTATCTAACCACAAAAAATACTTGCCTCGATTATCTCGCAAAGGAAAAGAAGCGTAAAACAGATGATCTGACTGAAAATATAATGGAGGATAAAAATGTTATCCATGAGATTATCAGGGAAGAAACCTATCGCTTATTAGAGGATGCCATTGATCAGCTGGGAGAAAAGCAGCAGGAAGTAATAAAACTGAATATCAGTGGTTATTCCAACAAAGAAATAGCTGAGGAATTAGGTGTTTCAATCAATACGGTTAAAACCCATAAATTAACCGCTTACCGGCAGTTGAGAGAGATTTTTGGGAAACAATTTGTTACCTTTTTATTGGTTGAATTCTATCAGTTCTTAAGTTGATAAAATGAACAATGGTTCGTTGATGTATTACCCCCTATAAATCCCCTATATTGTGGGATATAAATAGTTGGTATTAACAAATCTTAATCAACGCTTTCAAGGTTTCGTAGGAAAGTCATATTAGTGTTATTAAGCTGAGGTATATAATTATTTTGGAGCTGTAAATAAAAGGCGTGTTGGCCTGAGCAATAGCCCGAGCCAAGGTGGTGAGAGGTCTTCAAGGGCGCTCTTGAGGAGGATGTGGGTCGGCAGGAATTGAAGGCTGATGCGGGTGGAAGGGTTCTATTGCTCTAGATCTTTTTCCTTTCTTTTTGTAGCAATGACAAAAAGGAAGTAGGGTTTGGGACAACGTCCCATAGAGATGATACTTAAGGTATTTTCTTAACTTAATGGGATTGAGGTTTTTTGCGTGGATGTATTAACCAATCAAAGTTTTTTGAACTTGTAACGACTGATTCGAATTAATTACTTGTTACTTTAATAGACTATTGTCTGACAATCCTGAAATCTATTGGGACGAACTACTAAAAAAAATCACATTTCTCTCACCCCTTTTTTACACCATACCGTCTGTTTAGATAGAAGGAGTTGTTGAAAAGCTTTGAATAAGCTAAAATTACGATCAATTTCAAGGCAAAAAATCAACGAAAAAGCGCAGTTTACTGATGTAAATGAGCATTTTGAGTCGGTTTTTAACGTAGAAATTGGAAGTAAGGTAGGTTAGGCAAAGGCTTCTATTAAGAAGATGCTATGAATAATCTAGACGAAAAAGATATTGATATTAGTTTATTGCTGGCCCGCTATTTAGGTGGAACTCTGAATGAGGAACAAAAGCAGGAACTAGATGAATGGTTGGCTGAAAGTAAAGCGAATGCCCGACTGTTTGAAGAGCTTCAATCTGAAGAGTTCTATTCTCAAAGGAAATCATTTATTGATAAGATTGATTTACAGAAAGAATGGAAGCAATTTGAACAACAAAGAAATATTACCAACCAACGTAAGATTTATCTGAAGGTATTGCGCTACGCAGCTGCAATAATGCTTCCTTTAATGGTGGTGACCTATCTTTTTACTAGCGATCTGTTTAGTGATAAGCCATTAACAGCCAATACTCTTCAACCTGGTCATAAAGATGCGACTTTAATACTAAGTACAGGTGAAGAAATTAAACTAAGCGAACTTAAGCATGGTGAGGTTATCAATGAATTGGATGCCACCATAAATCACCAGTCGCAACAACTAAGTTATCACGACGATCAGGCTGTGGTGGAAGATACGATTATTAAATACAACACGCTTATTGTAGGTCATGGACAGGAGTATAACATTGAATTGTCTGATGGAACACAGGTTTGGTTAAATTCCGAAAGTCGTCTTAAGTACCCAACCCAGTTTAAAGGTAATGTACGAGAACTGGAGATTGAAGGAGAGGGCTTTTTTAAGGTGGCTCATAACAAAGACATGCCGTTTGTGGTAAAAACTGCACATATGGATATCCAGGTATTAGGAACCAGCTTTAACGTCAATGCCTATGCCGAGGAAGACTATATGAGTACCACCTTGCTTGAAGGTTCTGTTAAAGTACTTTCAGATAATGGAGAAACATATGTGATAAAGCCGGACCAGCAGGTGGTGTATTATACATTAAATGGAACATTAACATCTAAGGAAGTGGATGCACGAATGTACGCACTATGGATTGAAGGGGTCTTTGCTTTTGAAGAAGAAAGCCTGCAGCAGATTATGCATAAGTTTAGCCGCTGGTACGATATAAACTATACCTTTGAAGATGAGGAGGCTGCTCAGAAAATATTCTCCGGCAAGTTGCCTCGTTTCCAAACCTGTAACGAGTTGCTAGAAATTATTGAGAAAACAACAAGTGTTACCTTTGAAATTAATAATAATCAGATACGAATAAGTAGTAAGAAATAAATACCGGAGTGTAGTTGCGATACACCCCGGTTATTTAGAAGAATATCCTTAACGGATATGTTGTAAATCTAAACATTACAAATTTATGGAAAAAAATGAAATGTACCGGTGTTTCCTTCCGAGGGGCACTCGAAAGAAATGGCTATTTGCTATGAAGAACTTTATTTTATTTATGTTTGTCTTTAGTATTCAGGTAAATGCCTCTGTTTTTTCTCAACAGAAGCTTAACCTGAAACTAACTAACGTAAGCGGTGTTGAGCTTGTTAAAGCCATCGAGAAGCAGACAAATCTTGGCTTTATTTATGACAAGGAAGTCATTAGTAAGCTCAATGGGATTTCGGTTGATGCCAGCGATGAAACCGTTGAAGATGTATTGGGTCGTGTGCTTGATCAGGTGGCATTGTCTTATGAAATAAGCAACAATGTTATTATCATCAAACCTAAGGAAACTAATCCTTCTGCGTTTATTCAACAGGAGAAGAAAACAATTACTGGTAAAGTTACCGACACAAAAGGCGAACCCATACCAGGAGCCAATGTTATTCTGGTTGGCTACAATACCGGTACCATTACTGACACTAATGGAGAGTTTGAGTTGAATGTACCCGATGTTGAAGGTGTTGTTCGTATTTCATTTATCGGATTTAAAATCGAGAATGTTAACTATAAAGTTGGTGAGGTACTGAAAGTATTGATGACCGAAGATGTGTCGGATATTGACGAGGTACAGGTAGTGGCTTATGGTGAATCAAGCAAGCGTGAAATGACAGGGTCAGTGTCTGTTGTTAAGGCTGATGCTATCAAAAGTATTCCTACACCAAACATCTCTAACTTATTACAAGGTCGCGTGGCTGGTATGGATGTAACGAATGTATCAGGTGCACCGGGTGGCGGTGGAACACAAATTACCATTCGTGGATATAACTCCCTTGGTATTGAGGCCGGGCGTCGGTTCAGTAATCCGCTTTGGGTAGTTGATGGCGTTCCAATGACAAGCTTTACCTCCCCTGTAACGGGTACCAATGGTCTTTCTGACCTTAACCCGGAAGTAATTGAGAGCATTCATGTTTTGAAAGATGCCTCGGCCACCTCACTGTATGGTTCCAGAGCTGCCAATGGTGTTATTTTGGTAACGACTAAAAAAGGAAAGAAAAACCAGAAAGGTCAATTCAGTGTGAATTTCTCTCAAACCTACAGTGTATTGCCTGAGTACCCTACCGTATATGGTGGTAAAGGTGAAAGGGATTATCGTATCCAAAGCCGACGCGCCTATAAAGTTGCTGATTTTGATTATGCGACAAATTCATATAAATATCCAGAGTCATACACAGATGTATATGGCACCTATGGTAAATATGATAGATATTGGGGTAATGGTAGTGCCTGGAGTCCGGAAGATGGTGATGAGCTACAGGATAGTTTAAATACCTTCTGGAATAATTCAACCAATTTTTACAAGGAATTGTTTGATATTGGAAAGGTTACTAATGCCAATATTCAAACCTATGGTGGCTCTGAGAATACGTCCTACAGTATTGGCCTTGGTTATTACGATGAAGAGGGTATCGTGCGCGGAACTGGTTTTAACCGCATCAATGTAATGGGTAACTTTACAGCTAAGCCAGTGAAAAATTTGAGCGTTAGCTTTAACAACTACTTATCTATGTCTGACCGTAGCCGCGGTGCTAAAGGAAGCGGTTTGTCAAGTGGTGAGGATGTGGAACTGGTACCTGGTGAGGCTTATGAGATGTCTACCTTATTACCATACAATTCAGACGTTACAAAAGATATTGTTGAACAGTATAAGAAACAGCAAGAAAAGAATACTTCATATCGCTTAAGATCCAGTTTTAGGGTTCAATACGATATTAGTAAAAACCTGAATATATCGAATACAACCTCAATTGACTACAGTCAGAATAACCGAAACAGTTTTATTCCCGCAGCACTGGATTATTATAAAGAAACAAAAACAATTGGGGAGATTGCCAGGCAAAATATGTTTTTGAATGAGTCGTTGTTAAACTATAAAAAATCGTTTAATACAGTTCATAATTTCGAATTGATGGCGGGACTCTCGTTCCAGCGCGATGAATATAATTATATTGGCGGATCGGCAAAGAATGGTCCGAGCGACAAAATTCACTATGCTGGTGGAGACGGTTGGCCGGATATTAAAGTGCGATCAGAGTATTACACTGAAGGGCTTAAAAACTATCAATCGGATTACTCAGAAAAGAAGATGAATTCGTATTTTGGTCGTTTAAACTACAACTTTAAGGATAAGTATTTCTTTACAGCAACAGTAAGAAGAGATGGTAGCTCGGTATTTGGCGATAACCTTAAGTGGGCCACCTTCCCATCATTTGCAGCATCTTGGAACTTTTCAGAAGAAGAATTTATGCACTGGGCTCCTTTCCTCGATTTTGGTAAACTAAGAGCCAGTTATGGTCTTTCAGGAAATACCTTTAAAAATCCGTATTTATCATATGGATTGATGGAAGCTGGTGATATTTATGGTGGTAACCCAACATTGGGGCCTAACAGAGATGAAGGTTATTATAATCCGAATCTTTCATGGGAAGAAACGAAACAGTTTGATTTGGGCTTAGACCTGAATTTCTTCAACTATAAACTTTCGGTGACGGCCGATTATTATAATCGTTACACCGATAAGCTGTTGTATAAAGTGCCAATTCCGGGTAATTACACCGGTTACATTAGCCAATGGCGAAATGCGGCTGCAATATCCAACGAGGGGATTGAGCTTGAGGTGAAGTATGATGTATTCCGAAAGGACAATAATTACTGGAGATTTTCATTTAATATTGCTAAAAACTGGAACCGCTTTGTCGACAGCTGGAATGGTAAAGACTTTTATGATTCTAACGAGAAGAAATACTATATTCTTGGTAAGAAACTGAATGGTATAATGGGGTACAAAACCGATGGGTATTGGCAAGCACACCCGGATGAAACTGCTTACTATGATAGCAGGGGAAGGATAAATTATTATAATCCGAACTATAATGTCGTTTACTATTACCCGGGTACTACTAAATTCCAGGATGTTAATGGCGATTTTGTTTTAGATGGCAGGGATCAGGTGTACCTTGGAAGTAGTTTGCCTGATGTAACAGGTGGTATTATCAATGAAGTGAAGTGGCGTAATTTTGACTTAAATATTCTTTTAGCCTACTCACTTGGTCGTGACATGATTCATGCACAACCTGTAAAATCACTTCAATCACAAGGTACTTTAAGCCCGATATTTGTCAACCTTGATAAAGCCACCTTCTGGCAAAAGCCTGGTGATAATACAGATTACCCTGTGGCCCACTATGTGAATTACAACAGAGACTGGGAGCCGATGCAGGATAAGTATGTGGAAACGGTTAATTATCTGAAGTTAAAAACACTGACCTTGGGATATACCATGCCTAAGTCATTATTAGACGTTAAGTTTCTGAATGAAGTGCGTTTCTTCTTTAGCGGCGAAAACCTGTTTACCTGGACCAATTATTCAGGAATTGATCCTGAAACGGTTAATATGACCTCAGGTGTGGACTATGGAACAACCTATCCGCTGGCTAGAAAACTTACTTTAGGTGTAACAATTAAATTATAGGACATGAGATTTATCAGATTAATAATATTTTCAGTTTTCATAGCAGGCTTGTTTACTGCCTGTGACGACTATTTAGATGTTACTCCGGAGAATGCAGTGACATTTCGGAAGTATTTTAATAATGAGCAGGATATGGAGGTGTTTGTAAACGGTATCAGGCTCGATTTTAAAAAACTTGTACAAGGTGGCTTTGATCAACATGTCAGAGGATTAATTTTTGACGATGGTTACTCATATCTGAAAAGAATGGCTGAGCTGGATCCAAATCAATATACCGTTAGTAATACATTTACAAATTGGCATCATCCGTATTATTTAGTCAATAGTGCAAACATCTTGCTGCAATACTATAAAAAGCCGGGACTTGAATTGGACAGGGAGAATTTTTACAAAGGAATAGGGCATTTTTACAGAGGATATGCTTATGGCTACATTGGAAAAATGTGGGGTGATGCCCCTATTGTAAGAACTTCTGATGATGTTGGTATGAAAGCTAAGGAATCGTGGGACAAAGTCATTGACTTTGCCATTGCTGATGCCGAGGAAGCTGTGAAATTATTACCAACCATCGATAAACTAAAAGATGCAAGTGGTAAATCAATTTTATTGCGTGATACCCCAAGCAAGGAAGCAGCTTATGCCTTATTGGCGCATCTATATGCCTGGAAAGCGTCCTTAATGAATAACGATCAGACCTTGCTTGATAAGGCGGTAGCAGCAGCCAGCGAGGTGATAAAAAGCAGTAATGTAGAATTTGCAGGTAGCGCCGAAGAGGTGTGTACTTCAGTATTAGTTGGTGGCAGTACCGAAAGTATTTTTGAGTCTCAGCTATTGGCCGAAGAAACACCTTCTATTAATGATTATTATACAATAGGTCGTTACCTCTCTTATCCGGTGGACCCATCAAAGGGTGAAGGTAGTATTAAATGGGCAGGATTGAGATTAAAGAACACAACTGTTGAGGCCATGTATGCAGATGGGGATAGTCGCAGGGATGCTTATTTCTACAAATTTGACGAAATGAAGGCAAAAGATGAGGCCATTACCGGAGGCTTTGCTTATCCTTATAAGATGAGACGAATTAAAGAGAACGAGAGGTGGAAGAATATTGAGTACCTTCTTCAGAATGCTGTTATATACAGGTTAACTGACATTCTTCTTTTAAGGGCTGAGTGTTATTCGAAACTGCCGGGCAAGCAGGATTTAGCAATAACCGATTTGGACAAGGTCAGAGGACGTGCCAATGCACCGCTTTACAACGCATCAGAAGGCGATGTGCAGTACGCAGTTTATAAAGAGAGGGTGAAAGAATTATTATGGGAAAGACATCGATATTTTGATACCGTAAGAAACGGTTACTGGAAAACAGAACTGAAGGGAGAGTTTCAAAACCTGACAGACCAGGATGTCACCGACGGCGCCTTGTACCTACCGGTAGGTAGACATGCATTTACGGATAACCCGTTAATGACACAAAATACATATTGGCTAAGTAAATATTAATGTATTATGAGAAAGATATTATATACACTTTTCACAGTGGCGGTATTATTCACCGCTTGTGAACCAAAGGACAACTTTATCGATACAGGTATTTCCATCGGGAAATACGATGGGAATATGATGGAGTATTTTGCTTCAAACAGTTACGATTGGGATACCACAGCATTGGTGATCAAACGAGCCGGTATTGAAGATATCTTTACAGGCGATGATCCGGATTACCCTGAGATTACCTTTCTGGGGCCGACGAACCATTCTATTCGCCGTTGGATGCTACAAAACAGCTACGATAAGGTGGCTGATATACCTGTTGATATGTGTAAAGATATGATGCTTAAACACATTGTGAAGGGTAAATACATGAAGGCCGATATTGAGTTTAGAAACATGGCCTATACGGCAGCAAGCCCCGATCAGGATGGAGGCACAGAACTCACCACTTTGAGTGGTAATAAAATATTGGCTTATAAAGAACGACTCGACTATGCAGGTATAGCAGAAGCAGGTGCCATTGTACTTAGATTCTATTCAAAAACCTTACTTCAAAAAGTACCACTGGCATCCGCTGATATTGAAAGCGATAACGGTGTTGTGCATTCATTAAACTATTCGTACACATTTGGCCAAATTTAAAAACTACAAAGATGAAATATATAGTTATAATTGTGGCAGTTGTTGGTATGTTACTGCCATCATGTAAAGATTATCCGGTTGGATACCTTAGTACCGAGTATGCAAAATACAACCCTGATGAATTATTAGTAAAAAAGGAGGTTACAGATCCGCATAGAATAGAATTTAATATTCCGTGGCTTTCATTACCCATCGAGGGTGTAGAAGGAACCGCTCCTATATTATATACCATAAAAGAGGTAAAATCTCAAACCAGCTTTGACATGGATCAATTTTTAAAAGATGTCAATGTGCGTGGAAATGGCATATTTGAGGTAGCCTTAGATCATAAAATCCCTTCAGGCAATTACGTGATTAGTCTGCAGGCCAAGAATGAAGGACACACTCAACTGATTTCTGATATTTTTACAATTGTCATTGAGTGAGTTGTTTAGGTAACTATTGCATTGTGTTTAAACTCCCTTAAAACAAGAGGAAGAGCCGGCGAAAGTCGGCTCTTTTATTAAAGATGATATAGTGTATACCGGATTGTTAGTGAAATGCCCATACGATGATGAAGGACAAAACTGTCCATTTAGTACCATACGGCAAAAGGGTTTATACGACGCTTTTAAAATATGGAGCCGTTTAAGTGAAGAAGAGAAAGAAAAATTAATCAATCAACACATCCATTGTTCCAACCATTTTAGTGTTCCTTTGAAGGTTAGCGAAGATAGTGTTGAAATTACCTGATTCAAAAGGTAGTTGTTACTTTAATTCCCTCTTAACAAGTGGAAGAACCGGTAAAAGTCGACTCTTTTATTTTAATGGTAGAATAGAAAAAGATCTTTCAAAAGTAACCATATATTTATGGTGACCTAAATGAAGAGGTAGGCGCATTAACAAAAAAAAGAACTTGACATTTTTAAAAGCAAAAAAGCAAAGTTGAATTAAAAAATGGAAGTAATCACGAAGAAGCCATTATTGCTTCTGTTCAAAAGTTAAAGCAGATCTTTAGCTTAAATTAAAAATCGATAAAAGAGTAAATTATGACAAACCAGGTATTCTTAATCTTTTTAGCACTTAACTTACTGTTTGTTTCATGCAGTAAAGATGATGAAGCATTTGACCCCAATAAAAAACAATTTGGAATTTTTAAGGTTCTGGATGATAAAACTACTGTTGAGATGAATGGTGTGATAGGTAGTGCCTCGTTAAGTAACTTTAATAACTTATTAAAAGCCTATCCGAATATTAAAAAGATAAACATTAAGAATGGTCCCGGATCAAAAGATGATGAAATCAATTTAAAGCTATCCCTAAAAGTACACCAAAAAGGCATTAATATTCATTTGTTAGATAATACGGAAATTGCTTCGGGAGCTGTTGATTTTTTTCTTGCAGGCGTGAAAAGAACACGAGGAAAAAATACAAAAATAGGTGTCCATTCATGGGGTACAGATCAAGAAAAAGCAACCGATTTTCCTAAGGGACATAAATATCATTTGCCGTACATAAACTATTACACAAATGTTGGTTTTACCCAAAAACAGGCCGAAGATTTTTACTATTTTACCATTTATGCAGCATCGCCTGATGGAATTCACTGGATGACAGAGCAAGAGATTGTTAAATACAATATGCTTTCAGAGTAATTTCGATTAATATCAAAAATTACAGTTTTACTCCACTATGTTAGATCAATGTATGAACTATATGGTGGAATCATTTAGAAACTATTATTTATGAATCGATCAAAAATACTTTTGTTTATTGGATTATCCTTATCACTTGTTGGTTGTAAGGTGTTTTTGCCAGCTGAATTGAGACAATTGGAAGGATTACAGATTTTTGCTGTTTCTGACGCAGGCGATTACTTTGTGCTCGATGGTGTCATTAACTCATCTTCATTTAAAGAGTTTATAAAACTAAGTCAACTTCATCCCAATATTAATACGATAAAGATCGCTCATTGTGGCGGATCAATAAATGATAATGTTAATCTCCAATTGGCATCATATGTTCACGAAAAAGGTTTCGATATTCATTTATTAGACAATGCTGAAATAGCCTCAGGGGGTGTAGATTTTTTTCTTGCCGGGATTAAAAGAACCTGTGGAGGTAATACAAAAATAGGTGTTCACTCTTGGGGTACAGACCAAGAAAAAGCAACTGATTTTCCTAAGGGACATAAATATCATTTGCCATACATTAAGTATTACACAAACGTTGGTTTTACCCAAAAACAGGCCGAAGATTTTTACTATTTTACCATTTATGCTGCATCGCCGGATGGGATTCACTGGATGACAGAGCAAGAAATAGTTAAATACAATATGCTTTCAAATTAATTTCGAGAAATGTCACTATTTAAAACTACAATTCCCCCTAAGCTGTTCATAAGAGGCCTGTTAAAACTGTTATTTATGAATCGGTCAAGCGTAATTTTGTTTATTGGATTATCCTTATCACTTGTTAGTTGTAGGGTGTTTCGATTCTCTGAATTTAGAGAAATGGAACGATCAAATATTTTCTCTGTTTCTGAGGTAGACAATTGCTTTATTCTCAATGGTGTCATCAACTCATCGGCTTTAAGGAGTTTTAAAACTCTGTGCCAGATATACCCTGACATAAAGAAGATAAATATCGTTAATTGCGATGGCTCAATAAATGATGATGTTAACCTGCAATTAGCAGCGTATGTCCATGAGAAAGGGTTCAACATTCATCTAATGGACAATGCTGAAATTGCTTCAGGAGGTGTTGATTTTTTTCTTGCCGGGATTAAAAGAACCTGTGGAGATAATACAAAAATAGGAGTTCACTCCTGGAGTGAAGGCAGGTTGCAAGCAACTGATCTTGCTGAAGGGCATAAGTATCACCAAGAGTATATTGATTATTATCGGACAATTGGGTTTACACAACAACAAGCCGAAGATTTTTACTATTTCACAATTTATGCAGCACCACCGGAAGAAGTCCATTGGATGACTGAGAAGGAAATACTTTATTTTAAACTAATAACAGGATGATCAACAAGTTAATTACAGCAGTTATACTTCTTTTTATTGGAAGCTCACTAGTTTGTTCACAAGAATATATTGATGAAGAAGAGAACGAACTGATGGCTGAAATAGAGATAGATGAGTCAGGTAGTGCTTTTATAGGGAAAAAAGCGCCTGAGTTTAGTATTACCGATATAGAAGGAAGGCATTTGTCTACTGAATATTTAAAAGGTAAAATACTTGTTTTGAACTTTTGGTTCACCTTTTGTAAGCCTTGTGTCAAGGAAATTAAAGAACTGAACAAAGTGTATGAAACGTTTAATGTCAACAATGATATTGTATTTGCAGCAATAACTTTTGAAGGAGAAGAAGAAGTGCGTGATTTTCTGAAAAAAAAGCATTTCAGTTACCCGATCATTGCAGCTGATGATGAAGTGTTAGATTTATTTGGTATTCAGGATTATCCTACGAATATTATAATTGATAAGGCAGGAAACTACTATTATTATTCTATTGGATCTTATCGGGGAATAGGTCAGGAAATAACCAGGCAGATTCAAGGTGCAATAGGTGGTGAAAATTCTTTGAAGAATTTAAAATGAACTCGGGTTAGTAAATGATCCTTGCAATTACATGTAATAGTTAACTATTCAAACGAATCATTAAAAAAGACTAATAGACTAACTTATAATTACAATAAGTGATATATTTGTGAAAATTTTCACAAATAAAAATTATTAAATAATGGATAAAAAATTTAGACCACATCTTGCCCTTTTAAGCATTATATCAATATTGGCTTTCATCATAACAGCTTGTAGTAAAGATGATGATACAACAATTATTAAACCAAGTATCAAAGAACCTAATCAACCCAATGCTTTGGTACCAGAGAAGGGGCTTACTTCAGTTATCGGTTTTTGGGATTTTAACAATACGGGTAAAAACCGTGTAACAGGAGAAAGTGGTGATTGGGTAATCGACGGTATTTCATATGATGAGAAAGGGCTGGTGTTCGGTAAAAATATTACTAAAGAACAAGCATTAAAGAGTAGGGTAAAACTTTTTGATGCCTCTCAAGGGGCTGATAAGGGGCTGTCTAATGGGCGTTATTTTTCAGGAGCAGTAAAGTTTAAAGTAGTCAAAGACCCGGATGAGGCGTTTAGTTTTACAATACTGTCATTTGGAACGAAACCAAGGTTTTTAGAACTTAAAAACCTAAATGGTAAAATACGCATGGAAACCAACAATGGTAATACTGCGACGACCACTGATATTGAGATACCGGAAAAAATTTGGAATGTTTTGTATTTCAGGTATGAAGGATTTCAGGTGCCTGACAACAATAAATTTTATCTGCAATTAAATGATGGAGAAGAAGTCAGCATCGACTTAAAAGATTTTGAAATTGAATCGTATGCGAATGATACCGACATTAATTTAGGCTTTTCGAGCAATGGAGATACTTTTAAAGGAAATATCGATTGGATGATTCTTGCACGAGGAGGAATGAAACCTGAAAATGCCCAATATTTGGTAAAGGATTTTCAACCAGGCATAGCAGACGATAGTGATCCTAAACAGCCAAGCCCCTTGATGCCGGGCAAGGGTGAATATACAAATATCGGATTTTGGGATTTTAACACCAACGGTAAAAATGCCGTAATCGGTGAAAGTGGCGATTGGCCAAACCTGGGTATCCCTTACGGCGATCAAGGGCTGAAATTTGACAATACTGTTACAGGACCGGTCACAGTAAATAGCAGGATCAAACTTTTTAATCCGGACGGTGATCGGGAAATAGGAATGCAACAACAACGCTACTTTTCGGGAGCCGTTAAATTCAAAGTAGCCAGTGAGCCCGGCAAAGACCTTGACCATACTATACTGTCCTTTGGATCTGACCCAAGGTGGCTGGAACTGAACCTCCTGAAGGGTAAGATACAGATGCAGACTAAAGATGGTGAAATTAAAACGACAACCGATATTGAAGTGCCGGAAAAGGTGTGGAATGTATTGTATTTCAGGTATGAGGAATTTTCGGACAACAATCTTTTCCTGCAATTAAATGATGGAAAAGAAGTGGCTGTTGATTTAAAGGATTTTAAAATAGATGCTTATGCAAAGGATACTGATATCAACCTCGGATTTTCGGGTAGTTCCAATATCTTTAAAGGGAGTGTCGACTGGGTAATATTGAGCCTTGGACGTATGAAGCCAGAGGGTGTTCAATACCTTGTCAATGAATTTCATAAATAAAGCCATCCAAAAGATACACTGCTTGCCCCGAGTTTCTCGGGGAACTTCAGTTTTAAGATACTAAACAAGTGAAAGAGCCGGCCATCACCGGCTCTTTATTTTAATCCATTTCTCAAAAATCTCACCTAAACAAGCCTACCCAAACCAAAATTCCCCAATTAATTTTTCCCCTCCTATTGAATTTTAAAATATACTACCATAAATTGCATCTGGTTGTTACGTTAGCTGTCGGGAAACAGTTTATGTAAATAGCCAGTATAACTACTAATAGGGATTCAGTATTGTACGCATGCTTAGATGATAAGTGTTGGTGTACGAACGTTCTTTGACATACTGTGATCCCTCCAATTCTTTTTTTTACATAAAGCCAATAG
This sequence comes from Saccharicrinis sp. UBA6048, assembly GCA_002429115.1. Lineage (GTDB taxonomy): Bacteria > Bacteroidota > Bacteroidia > Bacteroidales > Marinilabiliaceae > Carboxylicivirga. The sequence continues at coordinate 14,515 of DIYS01000190.1, forward strand.
ATGTTGGTAGCAATACATGAAATTCAGAATCACTTCCTTTTAACCTTTGTAACACCTCAGGTTGTCA
>DIYS01000237.1 GCA_002429115.1 Saccharicrinis sp. UBA6048
AACAAAATTTAAACAGTTTCTTAACTTAGACACAAATTTATAGTGCAGTCGCGCAAAGTTAACTAAATTTGCCGCGCAAAATTGAGTAAAATGATTAAGCCAGATATTTCAATTAAAGATTACTGTTACGAGTTACCGGATGAACGCATTGCCAAATATCCACTCACGGACCGGGATCACTCAAAATTACTTATTTACAGACAAGGTACTATTCAGGAGAAGACTTTTCCTGATATCATCGATGAATTGCCAGAACGCGCCATGTTGGCGTTCAACAATACAAAGGTGATACGTGCCAGGCTGAAATTCAAAAAAAGCACGGGTGCTGAAATTGAAATATTTTGCCTTGAACCACTATCCCCAGCCGAGGTGCAAGTAGCCTTTGACAGTCGCGAATCATGTACCTGGAAGTGTATTGTAGGTAACGCCCGCAAATGGAAAGATGCACCATTAAGCAAAGAAATCTGTATCGATGGTGAAAACTTCACTGTATCGGTTGAAAAGGGTGAACGCATACATGATGCTTATGCGATAACATTCAGTTGGAACAATAATCATTTTTCCTTTGCTGAGATCATTGAAAACATCGGGCTCACTCCCATCCCTCCTTACCTAAACCGCGAAACCGAGGACATTGATAAAGATCGATACCAAACGGTTTACTCAGAGCATCAGGGATCGGTGGCAGCTCCAACTGCGGGTCTTCACTTTACCGAAGACATCCTTGATCAACTTGCGAATGATCATCATGAGCTCCTGAATATTACTCTACATGTTGGTGCGGGCACATTTAAGCCGGTTAAAGCCGATGCCATTGCCGACCATGATATGCACACAGAGCATTTTGTGATTGAACGTCAGGCACTGGACCGTTTATTAAAAAATGAGCAAGCCTTGATAGCTGTCGGTACCACATCGGTTCGCACTTTAGAAAGCCTATATTGGTATGGCATCAGACTACTTAATGGATTACCTATTGCAGAGGGCATTCAACAATGGGACCCATACAATCTGGATGGTTCAGCAAATGCGAAAGAGGCATTAGCGGCATTGTTAAATTACATGATTGAGAATAACCTGAGTCACCTTTCGGGCAAAACTTCTATCATCATCGTGCCAGGCTATCAATTCAAAATTATTAATGGATTGGTGACTAATTTTCATCAGCCACAAAGCACCTTATTATTGCTTATTGGTGCGGTAGTTGGCAAAGAATGGGAATCGATATACAAGTATGCCTTAGACAATGATTTTCGTTTTTTAAGTTATGGTGATAGCTCACTGTTGATGATTGAATAAGAGGGATTGGTTATTTGGTTATTTGGTTATTTGGTTATTTGGTTATTTGGTTATTTGGTTATTTGAATACAAAAACTTTTACGATTTAGGAAACAGTTGCAGCAATGAAAAGATGATACTTGCTTAGCATCTTTGAGATGCTTAGCAAGTTGCATGGATTACAAAATAATTTCGCTCATCGTGTTAATTGCCGAGCGAAGCCGAGGTAGTACTGAGATGAATCCTGACCAGTATAGATCATCAACAAAGTAATCACTTCGACTCCGCTCAATGAACGAATGTTAACAGAGTTTTCATCCTCATTGGCGTTATAAAAAAAAATGCCACCTTTATCAATTTAAAGATGGCATCTGCTTTTTAAGCGTCTATATGATTACGCTTCCCGTTTTGCTATTTCTTCCTCAAGGATTTCCTCAATATCAGCCACACAGCTTCCGCAAATGGTTGCCACGTCCGTTTCATCCTGAAGGTCTTCAAACGAGTTGATATTTTTATCGCGTATTATCTTTATAATATCAGCTTTGGTCAGCTGCATATGTCGACATACAAAGTCATTATCTTCAAACATACTAGTCATTTTTTAATATTGGCTACCAATAAATTCGCTGGTTTCGGCTACCTTATTGGTTATTCTTTAATTTTAGACATAACATCGCGTAAGGCTTTTTGTTTCCACAATCCACCTTCAAAAATGCTTATCACCTGTGCTCCTGCATTAAATATTGCCTGTAAAGCTTCATCAAATCCGGCACGCAGTTCGTCAGGATGATGTGCATCTACCGACACGGTTAAAGGAATGTCCAACTCCACACAGCGTTGAATAATTTCCTTGCACGGAAACCACGTATGGTATTTTCCACGGTAAATTCCCCTCGTATTGACTTCAATGATTGCATCACTCTTTGCAACCGCTTGTAAAGTCTCCTCTACGATGTCTTTATACCACTGCTCCTCCCCTGAAAAATATCGCCCTTTATTATTCATGATCACTTTATCAATATGCGCAATCACATCGGGGTTTTGGCTGATTACCATTTCCTGAATCTGCTTATAGTAGGCAGTCACTGCTTTTTGAATATTTCCGCTAAAACAATTCGTCACGCCTTTTTCATAATTCTCAGCAGGACCATCCAGAAACCATAGTTCATTGGTATCCCTACTCGCTACCAAATGAACAGAGCCAATGATATAATCCAGCTTAGCAAGTCGACGATACACATCAAATGGAATTGATCGGTCATTAGCAATAAAGTCCGTTTCCAATGAACGATAAATATCCAACTTACCTGCATATTTATTTCTGCAACGTTCAATCTCTTCCACATACGCTTCCAATCGCTCGAAAGGCATTGCCCATTGAGCTGGAAACATCACCGGTGCATGACTTGAGAAGCCAACAGCTTTTAATCCGGCAGCTAAGGCACTTTGACAAACATCTTCCACACTTGCCTTGCCATCGCAAAATGTTGAATGTGTATGATAACTAAAATACATGATTCCAATATTGTTTTTAATCCGTACGGCAAAAGTGTTAATATTTCCTTAAATGGCAAATGACAATTATATACATTTGATGGATACTTAAAATGAAGCATGAAAATTATATGGATAGTATTAAAATCCTGCTATTTTTGCGTTATTCATTAAAGTCAATTTAGCGTTTAACTAATGTTAAAATGGAAAAATCGAATAGTTAAAGGATAGTTAAAGTCCTCTGCGCTTAACAAAAATTAACGCCTCTGAAATATTTCTTTAATTGAAGAATGCGTTTATTTGAAATTAAGGATCAAAAAAGAATAAAAACAAGATAAAATACAAACCATGGAACAATCCGTAGATATTAAAGCAATCAACGAACGCATAAAAGAAGAAAGCTCATTTGTTGACTTATTGACACTTGAGATGAATAAAGTAATCGTAGGCCAGAAACATTTGGTTGAAGGTCTGTTAATTGGTCTTTTGTCCGATGGTCACATCCTGTTGGAAGGTGTTCCGGGATTGGCAAAGACATTGGCGATTAACACGCTTGCCAATATCGTTGATGCCAAATTCTCACGTATACAGTTTACACCGGACTTACTACCTGCCGACTTGTTAGGTACCATGATCTACAGTCAGAAAAAGGAAGAGTTCATTGTAAAGCAGGGACCAATCTTCACCAACTTTGTATTGGCTGATGAGATTAACCGTGCACCGGCCAAAGTACAGAGTGCGCTGTTAGAAGCGATGCAGGAGCGCCAGGTAACTATTGGTGAAAAAACCTATCCACTGGATGAGCCATTTTTGGTAATGGCCACTCAAAACCCGATTGAGCAGGAAGGTACTTATCCATTGCCGGAAGCTCAGGTAGACCGTTTTATGTTGAAGCTGGTTCTGGATTATCCTAAGAAGGACGAAGAGCAGATGATTATTCGTCATAACCTGGCTAAAACATTCCCTAAAGCATCAACCATTCTTAAACCAGAAGATATCATTCGTGCGCGTCAGGTTGTAAAAGATGTGTATATGGATGAGAAGATTGAAAGATATATTGTTGACATAACATTTGCGACACGTTATCCAGAGCAATACGGATTAGAGAAGTTCAAGGATATGATTTCATACGGTGCTTCTCCTCGTGCAAGTATTAGTTTGTCAATGGCGGCTAAGGCTTATGCATTCATTAAGCGTCGTGGTTATGTAATTCCTGAAGATGTGCGAGCTATTTGTCATGATGTATTACGTCACCGTATTGGTTTATCGTATGAGGCCGAAGCCAACAATGTGACTTCTGAAGAAATCATTAGCGAAATCCTTAATCAGGTTGAAGTACCATAGATAAGGTTAATAGCTATTAGCTGTTGGCTTCTAGCTTTCAAACTTTATTATTGTTTATTAGCACGTTCAACAATCCATCCGGACTAAGGAGATTACTAAAGTCCGGCTGCTAAAGCACAAAAATTGGAAGCAAGTGATTTATTAAAAAAAGTACGTCAGATTGAGATTAAAACGCGTGGTTTATCGGCCAATATATTTGCCGGTGAGTACCATTCGGCTTTTAAAGGACGAGGTATGACCTTTAGTGAGGTGCGTGAATATCAATATGGCGACGACATACGAAATATAGACTGGAACGTAACCGCCCGCTTCAACAATCCTTATATAAAGGTATTTGAAGAAGAACGTGAGCTGACCGTTCTATTGATGATTGACGTTTCCGGTTCGCGCGAATTTGGTACTTCGTATAAATTCAAAAAGAATGTGATTACCGAGATTGCTGCAGTGTTGGCTTTCTCCGCCATTCAGAACAATGATAAAATTGGTGTTATCTTTTTCAGTGATCGCATTGAGAAGTTTATTCCACCAAAAAAGGGACGAAGACACATTCTTCATATCATTCGCGAATTCATCACCTATACGCCTGAACATCGGGAAACCAACATCTCTGAAGCACTAAAGTATCTGACTAATGCAATTAAGAAGCGGTCGACAGCTTTCATCATCTCTGACTTTATTGATGATAATTTTGAGGATGCCTTAAAAATTGCCAATCAAAAGCACGATGTAGTAGCATTGAAGGTTTATGATCAGCGGGAGACAGAAATCCCTCCTATTGGCATGATTAAGCTAAAAGATGCAGAAACAGGTGCTTACCAATGGGCTGACACATCCAACCGGGCGGTGCGTGATGCTTACCATAAATGGTGGATGGAAACCGATGAAAAAACAAAGCGTTTATTCAGTAAATGTGGCGTTGACAATGTTTCTGTAAGCACGGATGAAGACTATGTAAAAGCCCTGATTTCTTTGTTTAAAAAACGTATTTAAATGACTCGTTCTAACTATAAATATCCATTTATAAAGCCACTCATATTAGTGCTATTGCTTGTGGGCTCATACACCAGTTCTGTAGCACAGGATGTGAATGTGTCGGCGTCTTTGGATTCTACTGTAATATATATTGGTGGTCAAATTGACCTGAAACTTCAATTAAGTCAACCCGACAATATAGATCTGAATTGGCCGGTAATTACGGATACCATAACAAAAAGCATTGAGATTATCCGAGCCAATAAACCGGATACTATCAGTACTGACAATGGTCGTCTGTTAATTGAGCAAAACTTTAGAATCACTTCATTTGATAGCGGACTGCATTACATTCCACCGATTGTATTTGAAGAAGCTGGCAATAAGCTTAACCAGATTATTCAAACAGAACCAATGGCCTTAATGGTAGCCAACCCATTTGAAGAAGTAGATCCGCAAAAAGGCATCGCTGATATTAAAAAGCCGGTTAATACGCCATTTCACATTTCTGAAATGTACAAGTATCTACCTTGGTTGCTTGGCTTATTGGCGCTAAGTGGGATAATTACTTTTATCGCCTTAAAGTACTTTGGTAAAGAGCTTCCGGTTAAGATTTTCAAAAAGGAAGAACCTCTTATTCCTGCTCACGAACGTGCCTTAAAAGAATTGGATCGTATAAAACAGGAGAAGCTATGGCAGCATAACAGGGTTAAAGAATACTATTCGAGCGTGACCGATACGGTTCGTCATTACATCGAAGAACGGTTTGAGATACGCGCCATGGAACAAACAACCGATGAGATTATGCAGTCTTTCAGAGGCGTTGATATAAATGATGTTAAATCCATCGATAATCTGCGTCAGATATTGGAGACTGCCGATTTGGTGAAATTTGCCAAACATGAACCACTTCCTGATGAAAACGATCTGAGTATGATCAATGCGTTCTTCTTTGTTAATCAAACGAAGATTGAATTATTAAAAACATTAGAAGAGGAAAAAGCTGAAATGCTGAAAAAGGAAAAAGAAGCATTAACTGAAAACGAATAGTATTTATGAGCGATATAACATTTGCACATCCATATTTTTTCTGGTTATTAATAATCGTTCCGTTCTATATAGCCTGGTATGTTTGGAAACAGAAAAGCATGCAGGCATCTTTGCAGATATCCACTTTAAAAGGATTTGCCAAGGCACCAGTATCAAAGAAGGTTTACCTGCGTCATTCACTGTTTGCGTTTCGGGTATTAAGCATTATTTTGCTGATTACGGTGCTGGCTCGTCCACAGTCGAGCAATAGTTTCAGAAATGAAATTACCGAAGGTATTGATATCGTTATGGCCCTGGATATTTCTGGTAGTATGATGGCGGAAGATTTTAAGCCGAATCGTCTTGAATCAGCCAAAAAGGTAGCCGCTGAATTTATTAAAGGACGACCTAATGATAAAATTGGTCTGGTGATTTATGCAGCCGAAAGCTTTACGCAATGTCCTTTAACCACCGATCACCGTGTTCTTCAAAATCTCTTTCGGGATATCGAACTTGGACTTTTGGAAGACGGAACAGCCATTGGTATGGGATTAGCCACAGCCGTGCAACGCATTAAGGACAGCGATGCTAAAAGTAAAGTCATCATTCTATTGACCGATGGAGTTAATAATCGTGGTGAAATTGCCCCAATGACCGCTGCCGAAATTGCCAAAACATTTGGCATCAGAGTATATACCATAGGTGTTGGTACAAACGGCATGGCACCTTACCCGATGCAGACTGTTTTTGGTAAGCAATATCAAGATATAGAGGTGAAAATTGATGAAGAGTTGCTTCAGAACATTGCCGATATGACGGATGGAAAGTATTTCAGGGCAACCGATGAGCAAAAGCTGGTTGAGATATACAATGAAATTGACCAGCTTGAAAAAACACGAATTGAAGTTCGTGAGTATACAAAACGAAAAGAAGAGTACTGGTGGTTTGCAGCTTTTGCCTGTCTGTTTTTGCTAATGGAAATCTATCTGCGGAATACGGTATTTAGAAACTTACCATAAGCTATTTGTAAGAATTAAACCTAGCGTTGATAAAATTAAGAAAAAAGACACATGAATATATTCAGGTTTGAACATCCTCAGGCATTGTACCTATTGCTATTAATTCCTTTATTAGCCTTTATACATCTTTACCTGGTTAAACGAAGGAAAAAAGCGCTGGAGCAGTTTGGTAATTTCAATCTGTTAAATGACTTAATGCCTAACGTTTCGTTTAAGAGACCAACCATTAAGTTTTACATTTTACTATTTGCTTTCATCCTGTTGATCATCACCATTGCCGGGCCTCAATATGGCAGCAAGCTACAAACCGTTAAACGCAAAGGTATTGAGTTGATTATTGCCTTAGATGTATCAAATAGTATGATGGCCGAAGATATTGAGCCAAATCGTCTGGAACGATCAAAAAGAGCGATCTCGCGCCTCATTGATAAGTTACACAACGACCGCGTTGGCTTTATTGTATTTGCAGGTGAAGCATACGTTCAATTGCCAATCACAACGGATTATCCATCGGCTAAAATGTTCCTTAATTCAATCAATACTGATATTGTGGGAACTCAGGGAACGGCCATTGGGGCTGCCATCAGAAAAGGCATTCAGTCCTTTACCAAGGAGGATCAGGATATAAACCGGGCCATCATTGTCATTACCGATGGTGAAAACCATGAGGATGATCCGATTGAGGCAGCTGCTGAAGCTGCTGAGAACAATATACGCGTTTATACAGTGGGTATGGGCTTACCAAAAGGAGCGCCAATACCTGTAATTGGTGGCAGAAGTAACGAGTTTATGAAAGATGCCAACGGGAATGTGGTGATTTCAAAACTGGATGAAGGAACACTGCAGAAAATTGCAGTGGCTGCAAACGGTGCCTATATTCCTGCCAATAACATTCGTAATGGTATCAACAACCTGATTGATGAGTTAAGCGAATTGGAGAAGTCAGAATTAGAAGCTAAAGTTTATACCGATTACGATGATCAGTTTCAATATTTTGCTGCTTTTGCATTGCTATTGATTATTATCGAATTCCTGATATTGGAGCGCAAAAACAGGCGTCTGAAAGACATTAACTTGTTTGTGGTTAAAGATAAAAAAGAAAAGAATTTGTAACGATTGAGGGTTAAAAAGATGAAGTACTTATTTCTAATCATATTTATTGGAACATTTGTTAGTGTTGAAGCACAGGAAGAACGCAGGTTCATTCGTAAGGGAACAACGCTCTTTAACGATTCGGCATACCTGGAGTCAGAAATAGAGTATCGTAAAGCGCTTGACAAAACAGGTGACTCATTCGAAGCACAGTTTAACCTGGGTGATGCTTTATTTCGTCAGGAGAAATTTGATGAAGCAATCGACCAGTTTCAGATTCTGGCAGGAACTGAAAAGGATGCAGACAAACTGGCACAAGTGCATCACAACATTGGTAATAGTTACTTTGCCATGCAAAAATTCCAGGAGAGTGTTGAAGCTTATAAAGAGTCATTACGCAATAATCCTGAAGACCATGAAACCCGATACAATCTGATTGCTGCACAGAAAATGCTGCAACAACAGCAACAGGATCAGCAGAATCAGGATCAGGATAAAGATCAGCAGGATCAACAAGACCAACAGCAGCAAGATCAGCAACAAAAAGATCAGCAGGATCAACAACAAAACCAGGAGCAGCAAGAGCAGGATCAACAAAACCAGCAGCAGAATCAGCAGCAACAGCAGCCTGAAGAACAAATGTCGAAGGAAGATGCACAACGCTTACTTAATGCTATTCAGCAAGATGAGAATAAATTGCAGGAAAAATTAAGAAAAGCAAAAGCAACTCAGAAAACAAAATCAGGAAAAAACTGGTAGAAGTACTATTTTTGCAAAAACACAATCTAAACATATGCGAACACTCATTTTATTTGTCATACTTGCTTCTCTAAGCATTACAGGTAAAGCACAGGCAGTAGAATTTACAGCTCGTGCTCAATCTGCCGTGGTTGCCGGAGACAGGTTTCAGTTAACATATACACTTAATGCTGAAGGTTCGGACATTCGTCTGCCCTCGCTTCAGGATTTTAATATACTAATGGGGCCAAGTACCTCGTACTCATCGAGCACCTCCATTATTAATGGCAAAGTATCGCGGGAAAAAATATATACTTTCACCTACATTTTAAAAGCAAACAAGGAAGGACAGTTTACCATCCCACCTGCTACAATAAATGTTGACGATGATAAGGTAAGTTCCAATTCTGTCAGTATTAAAGTAATTAAAGCTGAAGACCGTGCTAACCAACAGCAAAGCCAAAGCAACCAGGCTGCTAATGGTTCCATTTCGTCTGAAGACTTGTTTATTAGAGTTACCCCTTCCAAAAGGAACTTGTACCAGGGAGAAGCAATTACTTTAACTACCAAGATTTATACGAAAGTTAACCTTGAAAGCATTTCGGACATCAAGCATCCGAATTTATCGTCTTTCATTACCCAACAGCTCTCAAAGAACGAAGGAATAGAATGGATCAATGAGAATGTTAACGGTCGTAATTACAGTGTCGGAGTCTTTGAGCAAAAGTTATTATTTCCTCAGAAATCTGGTAAAATAACCATAGAAGCGACGGATATTGAATTTCTAATTCGTCAAAGAGTGGCACGAAGCAGAACGTCTCGAAGCATCTTCGATGATTTCTTTGATTCAAACTATCGAACGGTTAAAAAGAAGGTTTCTTCAAAACCAATCACGCTTAATGTTAAACCACTGCCATCGGGTCGTCCGGAAGGTTATTCAGGAGGTGTTGGACAATTGAATTTGCAAGCCAGCGTTTCAAAAAATAAAGTAACGGCCAATGATGGTTTGACTTTAAAAGTGGTGGTATCTGGTACCGGAAATCACAAATTTATTGAAGATCCGGTGATTAAATTCCCGGCTGACTTCGATGATTTTGATCCAAAAGTTTCCAATAATATCAGTAATACATCACGTGGAATGAAGGGCTCTAAAACTTATGAGTACCTGGTGATACCGCGTCATGCCGGAGAGTTCACTATTCCATCTATCAAGTTTGCCTACTTTGATCCTTCTAAAGGAAAGTATGTAAGTTCCAACACTGCCCCTATCACGATTAATGTTCAAAAAGGTGAAGGCAGTGAAGATGTCAGCTCAGGCGTCGTAAGGACGAATGTCAATCGTGAAAATGTGAAATTTATTGGTAAGGACATCCGATTTATCAAAACTGAAAAAACAGTACTAAAGCCAATTGGCACGTTCTTTATCGGCAGCCTCACATATTATTTAAGTTTATTTATTCCTCTATCGCTGTTTATCTTGTTGTTCATCATCAACCAAAAGCGATTGAAGGACAATGCCAATATAACTCTTGTTAAAACAAGAAAGGCCAACAAGGTAGCCATTAAACGACTTAAAAAGTCGGCTCAATTCCTTAAATCCGGTGAGAAAGAAGCTTTCTATGAGGAAGTATTACGTGCTTTATGGGGCTATTTAAGCGATAAGCTGAGTCTTCCGATAAGTGAATTATCGAAAGATAATGCTGGCGAGATATTAAGCAATTCAAAGGTTTCTGATGAAGTGATCAATGAAATTATGAATATTCTTGACACTTGTGAGTTTGCCCGCTATTCTCCATCGTCAGGTGCTGATGAGATGGACAAATTGTACAAGCAAACACTAACAACCATTAGTAAACTTGAAAACCAAATTAAACGATAATCATGAAATACATAAGCATATTACTCTTTTTTCAAATATTAGCATGTAGTGTATTTGCTCAGGATGATCGGTTTGAAGCAGCAAATGCCGCCTATGGTAATGGTGAATTTCAGGTAGCCATTGATACTTATAACGAGATTCTGGCAACAGGCGTTGAAAGCGGTGCTCTTTATTTTAATTTGGCGAATGCCCATTATAAAAATGGAGAATTAACGCAGGCGATTCTTAACTACGAACGTGCCTTGCTGTTAAAGCCACACGATAAGGATGTAAAATTTAATCTTGAGCTGGCTTACTCTCAGACAACTGATAAGATTGAATCAGTGGGTGAATTTTTCGTAAGTAAATGGATAAAGGATTTCAGAAATAAAACAACCTCTGATATATGGGCTTTTATTGGTGTGGGATGCTTCATTTTTATGCTCATTGGGGCTGCCTTGTTTTTCTTCTCAGGGTCAGTATTGCTTAAAAAAGCAGGCTTCTACCTGGGCGTTGGTTTATTGGCAGGGACAATCGTTTCCTTAACATTCAGTTATCATCAAAAAACAAAATTAACACAAAGAAACCATGCGATCGTAATAAGTCCGTCACTAACGGTAAAGAGTTCGCCGGACGCCAGTGGTACCGAAATATTCATTCTACATGAAGGCACTAAGGTTGAAATCGTTAACACTTTGGGTCAGTGGAAAGAAATTCAAATCGCCGACGGAACTGTAGGCTGGGTTGAAGAAACGTCAATAACCATCATTTAAGGAATGACCAATCAACCATCAATAATGGAACGGTTATTGATTAGCTAACCCACACAAATCAAATTGAAAAAAATAGTGAATATGAAATACACATTATCATTTATCATCACCTTGTTTACGCTTTCTGTTGCTGCTCAATCGTCTGAAAAGGCAAAAGCAATATTGGATGATCTATCAGCCAAAACAAAAGCTTATTCGAGCATATCAGCAACATTTAGCTTTACACTTGAAAACTTGCAGGAGGAAATATCGGAAACATACAATGGTGATATCATTTTAAAAGGGAATAAGTACAAAGTTAATTTAATGGATGTCGATACCTATTTTGATGGTGAGGTTCAATATACCCACTTGTTGGATGCTGATGAAGTTAACATCGAAATTCCTGATCCCGATGATGAAGAGTCTTTAAACCCGGCGACCATTTTCACGATTTATGAAGATGGCTACACATTCAATTATGTAGCAGAAGGTACTGCTAACGGTAAAGCTTGTCACGAAATAGATTTATATCCGGTCAATCGCGATAAACCTTTCTCGCGTATCAAGCTATTGATCTATAAAGATAATTTACAGTTGTACTCAATTCGTCAGGTGGGTAAGGATGGAAACAATTACACGGTGATTATTAAGGATATGAAAACCAACCAAGCTGTTGATGACAAGGCCTTTGTCTTCGATCAGGCGGCTCATCCGGATGTTGACGTAATAGATATGCGATAAACAAATTATAATCTCTATAATAAAGTCCGGTTATTCCGGACTTTTTTTTTGCTCTAATATTAACCGTCTCACACTCAATATTTCGTTCAAAATTGTGATAATTTCTCTGAACAATTAAGGCTTTTGAAAGTTATAACTTTTGAATAGAGAAATTAAGATGTTTAAGTATCATTCAGAGATAAAAAAGGATTCAGAAGCCTTTGAGTTGAATATAAAACTCAACAATAAGTTAGCGGCAGAATATGCGGCTAAATTGCGCAATGTGTATAATGGCGGTGGCGAAAAAGCTTTAAATCGCCATGAATCCAAAGGTAAGTTGCCTGTCAGAAAAAGAATCGACTATCTCTTAGATAAGGATTCATCATTCATCGAATTATCTGCACTGGCTGCCTGCGATCAGTACGACAACTCGTTTCCATCGGCCGGAATCGTTACAGGCATAGGAGAAGTACACCTTCGAAAAGTGATGATTATTGCCAATGATGCCACAGTGAAAGGTGGAACTTATGTGGCTGAGACGATAAAGAAACATTTACGCGCGCAAGAAATCGCCATGCAAAACGGTTTACCATGCATTTACATGGTGGATAGTGGCGGTGTTTTTCTACCCAATCAGGCAGAGGTATTTCCCGATCGTAACGACTTTGGACGAATCTTCTATAACCAGTCCAGGTTATCAGCCATGGGTATTCCTCAAATATCAATTGTTATGGGATCGTGTACTGCTGGTGGCGCTTATGTACCAGCTATGAGTGATGAGACCATTATTGTAAAAGAACAGGGAACCATCTTTCTGGCCGGCCCTCCATTGGTGAAAGCCGCTACTGGCGAAGATGTAAGTTCAGAGGAACTGGGTGGTGGAATTGTACATACGCATATTTCCGGGGTTGCTGACCATTTAGCGGACGATGACGTTCATGCCATTCATATATGCCGAAATATTATTGAATCAATGCCTGTCAATGATAATAATTCGCCTTCTACTGAAATAAATCAGCCTTCCTACCCTATTGATGAATTAAACGGCTTAATTCCTGCCCCGGGGCACTCTTTCCCGGATGTTCGAGAAATTATCGCCAGAATAACTGACGGCAGTGAATTTCATGAGTTCAAAAAGGATTATGGATCAACGTTAGTCACAGTTTTTGCAAAAATAGAGGGTAAATCGGTAGGTATCCTGGCTAATAATGGTATTCTTTTTTCTGAATCAGCTTTAAAGGGTGCTCACTTTATTCAGTTATGTAATGAACGAAATATCCCTATGCTCTTCCTTCAAAATATCACCGGATTTATGGTGGGTAAAGATTACGAGCACAAAGGCATTGCCAAAGATGGCGCTAAAATGGTGAATGCATTAGCCAATTCAAAAGTACCCTATTTTACCATTATCATGGGTGGTTCGTACGGTGCTGGCAATTATGCCATGGCAGGCCGTGCTTATGATCCGAGGTTTTTATTTATGTGGCCCAATGCACGAATCTCGGTGATGGGTGCCAAACAAGCCGCCCAAGTATTAACCACCATCAAAAAGAACCAGGTAAGCACGAATGGTCAACATGCCTATACCGAAGAGATTAAAGAACTTGAAACATCAATTCTCGAAAAGTACGAACGCGAAGGTTCACCTTATTATAGCACGAGTAGATTATGGGATGATGGAATCATCACACCAACTTCTACACGTAAAGTCGTTGCTCAAATATTAAATATTGTACAATCAGATAATAAAGAAATAACAAAGTATGGTGTCTTCAGAATGTAATAAAAAGATTGTTAAGGTCAGTCAGTCTGATGGCATCTGCCATATCATCTTAAATGATCCTGGCAAAAAGAACGCCTTATCAAAGTGCATGATAAAAGCTCTGCTTGATAATCTGGATTCTGCTGTGAAGGATTCCAATCAAAAAGTGATTGTTATTCGTGGTAATGGTGGCGTTTTTTCATCGGGTGCTGATTTAAAGTGGATGAAGAATGGATTGCATCAATCGGAAGCGGAGAATAAGAATGATGCCGAACTCTTTTATCAACTCTACGAAACAATTAATAACTGCCCGAAACCTATAATTGTTTGTGCTGAGAAATATGCCTTTGGTGGTGCCATTGGTTTACTGACTTGTGCCGACTTTGTAATTGCAGATAAAGATTTAATACTGGCGTTTTCTGAAGTTAAACTAGGGATTATTCCGGCAACCATAGCACCCTTTATAATCTACAAAATTGGACTTTCACAGGCGCGAAAACTATTAATCAGCGCACAACCATTTAATGCAAAAGTGGCAAGGAAAATTGGTTTGGTACATGAGGTCGTTAAGTCAAAAGATATGTCAGAACGGTTGGATGCTGTGTGTAAACAGTTTTTGGCAAATAGTCCATCAGCCATGGCTCAAACAAAATCACTGATCAATGAAATTGGTTCAAATCAATTAAGCACCTCCGAAATAAAGAACTTATGCATTGATAAAATTATGGCGGCCAGATCATCGGATGATGGACAGGAAGGCGTCACCGCTTTTTTTGAGAAACGGCAAGCTAATTGGTAAGCGTATGTTTAGAAAAGTATTGATACCAAACAGAGGGGAAATCGCGGTTCGAATAATCAGAGCTGCGCACGAACTTGGAATTAAAACTGTTGTCACACTTCAGGAAGCAGAAAAGGAAAGTCTGCCAGCTAAATTAAGCGATGAAGTTTACTATTTTGAAGAAGGCCCCTTAAGTGACAATTACCTCAATATTGAACGAATAATTCAAGTTGCTAAATTATATAATGCTGATTGTCTACACCCGGGGTATGGCTTTCTATCTGAAAATTATGAACTGGTCAATGCATGCACAAGAAACGGAATAATTTTCATTGGCCCATCTGCTGAAAACCTTCGCTTAATGGGTGATAAGCAAATGGCACGATCAATTGCCCGCGATGCAAATGTAAGTTTAACACAGTCGATTAACGGGAATGTAGAAGACATATTGGCTGCTTCTGATTCACTCTCCTACCCTGTTTTGGCAAAAGCTGCCATGGGTGGTGGTGGCAAGGGCATGGCCATATGCAACAATAAGGATGAACTCTATGAGCAATTACCTATCATAGCCAATCAATCTCAACGGTATTTTGGTGATGACCGCGTCTATGTGGAGCAGTTCATTACTCATGCACGGCATATTGAGGTTCAAGTATTGGCAGATCATCATGGTAATTTGATTCACCTTTATGATCGCGAATGTTCTGTGCAACGTCGATTTCAAAAAATAATAGAAGAAGCACCTGCCTGTAATCTGCCTGAACACGTAAAGGAACGAATATACGAAGATGCACTTTCATTGTGCAAGAAAATAGGGTACACTAACGCTGGTACTGTTGAGTTCATTGTCGATGAACATGGTCAACATTACTTTCTGGAAATGAATACACGTATTCAAGTGGAGCATTGTGTCACCGAAGAGATAACAGGCATAGATCTGGTTCAATGGCAGTTTAAAATTGCAAATGATCAAGTGCTAAATATTCATCAGGAAGAAGTAAAAGCTAATGGTCACGCCATTGAAATGCGAATCTGTGCAGAAGATGTAAATAACAATTTTCGTCCTTCACCTGGTTTGATAAAGCAATTAATTTATCCTGAAAGCTCTGACGTAAGAATTGAAACAGGCATTGAAAAGCCGACAACAATTTTGCCACAGTTTGATCCGATGATTGCCAAACTGATAGTGAAGGCTCCAGATAGAGATCAAGCCATTAAAAAAGCAATAGAGGCAAATAATCAGCTTATAATAACCGGAATAGAAAGCAATAATCTTTTTATAAATATGGTTTTGCAGCACAAAGGCTTTAAGAATAATAAAATACATACCCGCTTTTGCGAAGAGCACATTGAAGAACTAACCAGTAATGCCATAGACCATTCTCTGGCGTCGTTGGCATATAGCTTGTTAAGATTTTATCGTGTAAAAGATCGCTTTTGGAGACAATTACCAAAACTATCTTTCTCCATGGATGGCAATAAGTTACAAGCCGAACTGATTTCCACAGAGAATCCTTATAAAATCCTAATCAACAATGAGCTAAGGCAAGCTTCTGATGTAAAGATTAGCAGTCATTCAATCAGTTTCATTTCAGATGAGGAACAAAGAAAGTTTTATTTCTTTGAGTCATACAATACATGTGAGTTGATTTATAATCAACAAAAGTGCGATGTTATTGCTGATGATTTGCTACCGCCTTACAAACCTTCTGAAAGGGAACAAATTAATAAAGATGTACAATTAAAAGCACCACTCCCATCTCAGATAATGAGTGTGAACGTAAAAACCGGTCAACCAGTTAAAAAGGGTGATTTGCTTTTGGTATTAGAAGCTATGAAAACAGAAAACCGCCTCAAGGCCTGGAAAGATGGAATAATAGAAAATGTTCACATTCAGAAAGGTGAACAGGTAAAACTAAATCAGTTGTTGATTAGCTATCAGGATGAAGTTAACTAAGAAAAATAAAGTTTTATAATATGTCAATTTTAAGTACAGACAAACACGAGCAATTCCGCCAGAAAGTCAGAGACTTTGCAGAAAAAGAAGTTAAACCATTAGCAGCCAAACTAGATGAGGATGAAACATTTTCGGTTGATCTGACTCAAAAAATGGGCCAGGCTGGATTATTTGGCATTGATCTGCCAACAGAATATGGCGGTCAAGGTTTAGATACCTTATCATATATTATTGCCGTTGAAGAACTCGCGCGGATTGATGGTTCACAGGCGGCAACAATGGCTGCACATAATAGTTTAGGCGTTGCTCCTATCTATAACTTTGGAACCATTGAACAACGTGAAAAATATTTGCCATCGTTAACCTCTGGAGATGGTTTATGGGCATTTGGATTAACGGAAGTTACAGCCGGATCGGATGCACAAGGTGTTCAATCTGTGGCAGAAGAAAATGGTGATCATTGGCTTGTTAATGGCACTAAAAGATACATCACCAACGGTAGCAACGAATTGATGAAAGGCGTTACTGTACTAGCGGTCACAAGTGATGATAATGGCAAAAAACGTTTTTCCACCATCATGGTTGATCGTGATAGTGAAGGCTTTGAAACCAAACGTATGCTTGGAAAATTAATGTGGCGCGCCTCTGACACTGCTGAACTGAAATTCAATAACATCAAGGTACCAAAGGGTAATCTATTGGGCAAAAAAGATAAAGGTCTAGGCCAGATGCTGAAGACACTTGACTCAGGTCGTTTATCAATTGCTGCGATGGGATTAGGTTTGGCTCAGGGAGCCTTTGAAATGGCTATGGACTATTCTAAAAAACGAGAGCAATTCGGACAAGCCATTTCGCAATATCAGGTCATTTCTTTTAAGCTGGCTGACATGGCACTAAAGCTTGAACTGGCACGAAATACTTTATACAACGCATGTGCGCTAAAAGACGCAGGCAAACCATATGGAAAAGAGGCGGCCATGGCAAAATTATACTGCAGCGACATCGCCAAAGAAGTGGCTGATGAGGCAGTACAAATATTCTCCGGTCAGGGATTATTAAAATCATCGGCTATTGAGCGTTTTTATCGCGACCAAAGAATCCTTCAAATTGGAGAAGGAACTTCTGAAATATTACGCATTGTTATTAATAAGCATTTGGGATTGGTTTAAGTTCAGCGTATTTTTACAATCATTAAACATTTAGCCTCTGCACATGGAAGACAGGAAACGTGACCATATTGATTTAGCCTTCAGCTCGCGCTTAGATGCAAAATTAGCTGATAATCGATTTGATTATGAACCACTTTTTGGCACACATAATCAAGCCATTAAAGAAACCACTTTTGCAGGAAAACAAATGCGTTTGCCGTTGTGGGTTTCAAGCATGACAGGCGGAACTAAAAGAGCTGGTAAAATCAATAAAAACCTGGCGCAGGCATGTGCAGAATTCGGGCTTGGAATGGGACTTGGTTCGTGTCGAATCTTACTTGATTCACCTGAGCATTTTGAGGATTTTAATATTCGTCCGATCATTGGTGAATCTGCCCCATTGTTTGCCAATATTGGTATTTGCCAGCTTGAGAAAATGCTTGAAGATGGCAGCCAGGGTCAATTAGATGAGTTGGTTGATAAATTGAGGGCTGATGGATTAATTGTCCACATTAATCCATTGCAGGAAGCATTCCAGCCAGAAGGTGATGTACTTACTCGTCCTGCTATTGAAATATTACAGCAATACCTTGAAAGTACTGAGTCCAAAATAATCGTCAAGGAAGTTGGTCAGGGTTTTGGAAAGGAGAGTTTACGTCACTTGTTACAGTTGCCAATTGAAGCCATTGAATTTGCGGCTATGGGTGGTACTAATTTCTCTCTTGTTGAGTTAAACCGTTCTGATGCTACCGCAGCGGAAGTCTTTAATCCATTTATTCATATTGGTCATACAGCCAGTGATATGACCAAGATGGTTAATGAGCTGGTTGCCGAACTACCTTCTGATATGTTAAAAGTGAATCAACTAATCATATCTGGCGGCATTACCAATATTTTAGATGGTTATTACCTGACATCAATCTCCAGGCTGCCGGCCATCTTTGGAATGGGTTCTGCATTTTTAAGACACGCGATGGGCGATTATTCCAAGCTTCAGGAGTTCGTATCACGTATAGAAGAAAGCTGGAAACTGGCATCAAGCTTTTTAAAGGTTAAGCAATATTAGTATGAAAACAATCATAAGTGGTTTTTCGAAATTAAGCAGAGCCGAAAAGGTAGCTATGCTTATCAAGCAACAAAAATTATCGGAAGATCTGGATCACACATTTACCAATTACCTCCACTCTAGCGAACAACATTTATTTAGTGATATTTCAGAGAATGTCATCTCAAATTACTATTTACCATTTAGTATCGCGCCCAACTTTCTTATCAATGATGAGCTACATATGTTACCAATGGTCATTGAAGAAAGCTCGGTCGTGGCAGCCGCGTCAAAAGCGGCAAGGTTCTGGGCAAATAACGGTGGTTTCAAAACCAAGGTCATTGACACTTTAAAAAATGGTCAGATCTATTTTAAATGGGATGGTAATATCCAGGATTTACAGGCTTTTAAAGATGAGCTTTTTCAGCTTATACTGCAAGTAACTTCCGACATAACTGAGAACATGCGAAAGCGTGGTGGCGGCATTGTTGATTTTGACTTGAAGCCGGTTGATAATATGCCGCAAACCTATCAGTTTCTGATAAAGTTTCGAACAGCAGATTCAATGGGTGCCAACTTTATCAATACCTGTTTGGAAGCCATTGCACCGCATGCTATGGCTTTTATTGATGAGCGATTTAAAGATGAGTACAATGTACCTGAAACAATCATGTGTATCCTTAGTAATTACACACCTGATTGCCTGGTAAAGTGTACGGTATCTTGCCCTATTGATCAGCTTCAACCATATGCGGGAAGATATACACCAGCTGAATTTGCAGAGCGTTTTAAAAATGCGGTTGATATAGCCATTAACGATCCTTACAGAGCAGTCACCCATAACAAAGGCATATTCAATGGTATAGATGCCGTTGTTATTGCAACAGGTAATGATTTCAGAGCTATAGAAGCCGGTGCACAAGCTTATGCAGCACGCGATGGACGATACAGATCTTTAACCCGGCTTGAGTTGGACGCTGATAATTTCACTTATACACTTGAAATCCCGCTTGCCTTGGGCACCGTTGGAGGATTAACCAATACGCACCCACTGGCCAAAAGTGCCATTGAAATTCTTAATCATCCTACGGCTGAACAATTAATGCAAATAGTGGCTTCAGCTGGTATGGCAAATAACTTCTCTGCGGTAGCCTCTTTAGTGACGACTGGCATACAAAAAGGTCATATGAAATTGCACCTGACAAACATCTTAAACGCGCTTAATGCCACGGAAGCAGAAAAGCAACAAGCGATCAAACATTTCAACGATCAGGTGGTTAGTTTTACAGAGGTCAAGCGATTTTTGAAGGACACTAAATAACACATGGAAACAACTTCGATAGAATCATATAGAGCTAATGGTAAACTGCTGTTAAGTGGTGAGTACTTTGTATTGGCCGGAGCTAAATCCTTAGCCATACCAACCAAATTTGGTCAAACTATGCAAGTGGTTCGTACCAACGAACATTTTCTGTATTGGGAAGCTAAAGTCTGCAATGAACATTGGTTTAAAGCAATCTTTGATGAAGAATTGAATATTATAAGTACAGATCATTCATCGCTAAGTGAGCAATTAAAAAAGATTTTATTGGCCTGTATTAATTTACGCGATGATATAAAAACGATTATCAGTGGCTCTGCTATTACAACCCACCTTGAGTTTGATACCGAATGGGGGTTTGGCAGTAGTTCGACACTTATATCTCTATTGGCGCAATGGCTTGGTGTTCATCCTTACCTCCTTTTAGAAGATACCTTTGGAGGATCAGGGTATGATATCGCTTGTGCAACGGCCCGAAAGTCGATTACCTATCAATTGAAGGATAAGGTGCCTTGCAAATCTCCAATTGAGTTTTCACCATCTTTTGCGGACAGGCTGTTTTTCATTTATACTGGTCATAAGCAAAATAGCAGAAATGAAATTAATCGTATTGATAGCAATGCTTTCTCTACGGAAGACATTGTTAAAATCAACGAAATCACAGATCAATTGATCACTTGTGAATCGCTTGAAAATTTTCAGAAATACATGGTTCAACACGAGACTATTGTCAGCAAAGCTGTTGGTCTGCAAACCGTCAAATCAGAACGATTTAACGATTTCTCAGGGGAAATAAAGTCGCTCGGTGCATGGGGTGGCGATTTTATATTAGCCCTCAGTGATAAAGAAGAATCATATGTCTCTGAATATTTCAAGAATAAAGGCCTTACCACCATGTTTTCCTTTAACGAACTAATTTATGTAGATAGCCATGACGAATAATGAAATCATACAATCCGAATATTCAGCACCCTCCAATATCGCCATTGTAAAATATTGGGGTAAGAAAGGCTTACAGGAACCTGTTAATCCAAGTATTAGCTTTACTTTGTCAAAGGCAAAAACAACGACTAAGGTAAGCTATGAACCATGTGATCGAGATTTGGAAATAGACTTTAAATTTGATCGTAATCGAGCTGATGTTTTTCTTCCTAAGTTACATGCATTTGTTGAGCGATTACTGCCACATTTACCTTTTCTAAAATCTGGGATTCTTAATATCGAAAGCACTAATACTTTTCCGCATTCAAGCGGAATAGCTTCTTCGGCAAGCTCAATGGCGGCATTGGCAAAAACGCTTATTGATATACAAATTAAGCTTGACGACCAGTTCAAGGTTTCAGATCTCAACAAGTTCAGGTCAAGATTGGCAAGGTTAGGCTCCGGCAGTGCCAGCAGATCGACCATGAACGGCTGGGTGCTCTGGGGAGAAACGCCTGTTTATAATGCATCCAGTGACAAGTACGGAGTTGATATTAATAAACATGTGCACGAATCATTCAAAGACCTGCAGGATACGATTTTAATTATACGCAAAGGCTCCAAAGCAGTTAGCAGTACACAGGGCCATCAATTAATGGAGAATCATCCTTACAAAGAAGGGCGTATTAAACAGGCAAACAATAATATCCAAGTGCTTATTGAAGCTTTTAAAAGTGGTGATTTTGAAAGCTTTAGTAAGGTATGTGAGCAAGAAGCACTAAGTCTGCATGGATTAATGATGAGTTCGTCGCCAGCATATACTTTATTAGCGCCAGAATCAATTCGCGCTATCCGACGAATTCAAAAGTTCAGGGATCATCAGCATGTGCCTTTGACTTATACATTGGATGCGGGGCCGAATATTCATCTTATTTACCCATCGTCTCAAACGCACATTATTAAACCTTTTATTGAAGAACACTTACGACCTTTGTGTGAGAATTCTGAGCTTATTTACGATCAGCTCTCATTGGATTAAGGAATTTACGAATGGAAAAACAAAAGAAAGATATCTATTATTCTAAGGTCATGCTTTTTGGTGAGTATAGTATCATTGTCGGGTCTATGGGCTTAACAATACCATATTCTCATTTTAACGGCGCGCTTAAATTTATCAATCAAGATAGTTACACCAACCTCGCTTTTGCAAGAAACTCGAATAAACAACTCGCTGAATTAGCTCAATATATATCCATCCTTAAAAAAAGTAATCAACTTGTTTCAGATTTCGATACTGATCGTTTAAGTTATGATATTGACCAAGGCTTGTATTTTGAGTCAACAATTCCTGAAGGGTATGGTTTAGGAAGCAGTGGTGCTCTGGTCGCCTCAATTTATAACGAATATGCCATCAATAAAATAGAAGCACATGCAGGACTGAATGATGATGACCTATTTCGACTTAAAAAACTGTTTGCTCAAATTGAGTCATTTTACCATGGCACCAGCTCCGGCATTGATCCGTTGATATGCTATTTGAAACACCCGATTGTGCTAGAGAATTCGCATCATATCTCATCTGTGGGTATTCCCAGAACTGAGGTACTTAATGAAGATGCTATTTTTCTTGTTGATGCTGAGGTGACAGGTAAAACTGGTCCATTAGTTAAGCATTTTATGGACAAAACACAGGATAAGCACTTTAGTGATATGCTAAATCATAAACTCATTCCTGCAACCAACTCATGCATCAAAAATGTGCTATCCGGTAACCTGAAGGAAATGTACGCGTCATTAAGTACCTTATCTGATTTGCAACTCTTGCATTTTACTCAAATGATTCCAAATCACATTCAAGAGTATTGGGAGGCAGGCCGAAGCAATCAACTATTTACTATGAAACTCTGCGGTTCTGGTGGCGGTGGTTTTTTTCTTGGTTTTACACGAAATTATGCTGAGACAAAGTCATATTTCGAAACAATGGGTAAATCAATAATTCCGGTTTACCAGGAAATCTAATCAGAACAAACTACCTATTTCTAATCAACGCAAGATAAATAATAACAATCTGTTATATATTTATTAATTTATTTAACACTTACAATACAAATTTAACACAAACATCATATCCTACCCTTTGAATAACAAGGCAATGTTATTAATTCTTAAAATAAATGATTTTTGTCAGGATTAATATCCCAAACAAAAAAAAGAATGTCTAAATTTGGTCAAGCAACTCTATCCAAGATCAACGATACACATTCTGTATTTATTTTAATCAAACTTTACCATTTTGCCTATGGGTTATTTGAAATTCGACAAAGCTCAATTGGTAAACACCGAATACTCATTAAAAAAAGAGTTTATTCGTACCAATAGAGCAGGCTCCTTCGCCAGTTCCACAATAATTAATTGCAACACACGAAAGTACCATGGATTACTAATTTGTCCGATTGATACATTTGGAGGTCAAAACCATATCCTTCTGTCATCGCTCCACGAAACGATCACCCAGCATGGTGCTTCATTTAATTTAGGTATCCATAAATACCCTGGCGACTACAACCCTAAAGGCCATAAGTATGTTCAGGAATATGAGGTAGATCCAAATCCTGCGATCACTTATCGTGTGGGTGGTGTAGTGCTCAAAAAAGAACTTTTGCTGGTTGAAAAAGAACAACGTATTTTGGTTAAATACACATTACTTGAGGCACATTCCCCCACTAAAATTCGCCTTCAACCGTTTTTGGCTTTCCGCGATATTCATGCGTTGACAAAAGCAAATATGGATGCCAACACCAGGGCTGAAGAAATACCAAATGGCATTAAAGTAAGGCTCTACGAGGGTTTTCCTTATCTCCATATGCAGACTTCGCGAAGCTCTGAGTTTGTGCATGCACCTGATTGGTATTACAATATTGAATATAAAGAGGAAAAAATACGTGGTTATGAGTGTCATGAAGATCTTTTTGTTCCGGGATACTTTGAATTAGATATTAAAAAAGGATCTCCAATTATTTTTTCGGCAGGAGCTAAAGCGGTCACTCCAAATATCCTTAACAGGCAGTTTAATCACGAACTAAAAAACAGGATAAACCGAAATAGTTTCGAAAGCTGTTTGGTGAATGCTGCTGAACAGGCGATATCGCGCAAAGGAAAAAGCGTGCGCATTATTAACGGATTTCCGTTCTTAAGTCATAGTGAAAGAAACACCTATCTGGCTTTACCCGGATTAAGTCTGGCTCGCAACGATGAAAAGAGTTTCCTGGAAATTCTGAATACATCACTAAAAACCATTTTAAACCGGTTCTCCCCTGAAAAGGCTTTAAACAAGAATCGCACATCGGTGGATGTTCCACTTTGGCTGTTCTGGACACTTCAGAAATACGAGGAATATGGTGCGGATAAAAAAACGATCTGGACCAGGTACAAGAAGAGTATTAAAGAGATTTTAATGCGCTATAAATCTGGTTCTTTTCTGTCAATTGAACTTCATGACAATGGTTTGTTATGGACCAAAGAGCAAGGTGTTACCTGGATGAAGGTAAGAAATAACGGGACTTACCTTCAGCAACGCATGGGATATGTTGTAGAAGTTAATGCCCTGTG
Organism: Saccharicrinis sp. UBA6048; assembly: GCA_002429115.1. GTDB lineage: Bacteria > Bacteroidota > Bacteroidia > Bacteroidales > Marinilabiliaceae > Carboxylicivirga. Next base: position 24,841 of record DIYS01000237.1, read on the forward strand.
GTACAATGCTGTTTCGTACGCTATTGAACTGGCTAAAACAACCGGAGATAAAGTTTTCATAAAAGAATGGCACACTATTAAATTAAAGGTAGAAGAGAGCTTCAATGAGATTTTCTGGAACAATGAACAGGAAGTGCTGGCCGATTATGTAACAGGGGATTATACAAGTTTTAGTATTCGACCAAACATGCTGTTTGCTGTTTCTTTACCATATTCCTGCTTGTCACAGGAGCAAAAGAAACTTATATTGGATAAGATCGGGCAAGACCTGCTAACACCTCGGGGACTGCGTACGCTTTCGCCTGATAATAAAGATTATTTGGGTGTTATTGAAGGTAATGAGTATAATCGAAATAAGGCCTTTCATAATGGATCGGTATTTCCATGGCTTTTTGGTCATTATGCCGATGCCTACCTCAGCTTACATCACAAAACAGGTATTGCTCATATCAAAAAGCTATTGGATGGCTTTGAAGAATGTGTTAATGAACACGGCATTGGTTCCATCTCTCAAATATACGATGGTAACCCGCCTCATAGGCCTAACGAAGCTACTTCTTATGCGTTAAGCGTTGCTGAAATTATTCGTGTTGGAAAACTGATTAAAGATCATTCTAAAAACTAGTTGCTAATGAAGGTATTGATGTTTGGATGGGAATTTCCTCCGCACATTTCAGGAGGATTAGGAACAGCTTGTTATGGCCTTACCAAAGGCTTATCTAAAATAAATGATCTCGATATTGTATTCGTTGTTCCGAAATCATATGGCGATGAAGATCAGAGTAAAATGCAATTAGTTGGTGCCAACAATGTAAATATTAAGCAAGTACAGGAGCATATTGAAAAATTTAAGACAAAGCATACCTACTTAGAGGTTGAATCCACTCTTATACCCTATACCGATCCTGATGAATATTATTCGTTTCGCGATTCGAAGTTATATAGTAAAAACAGATTGTTTAAAGTAAATGCCGAAGGTAAACTTGAATTTACAGGAAAATATGGTGCAAATCTGATTGACGAGATTTACAAATATGCGTATGTTGCATCAACCATCAGTCTGGATAATGAGCATGATATCATACATGCCCACGATTGGTTGTGTTACCCTGCCGGGATTGCTGCTAAAGAGATATCTGGCAAACCACTGGTGGTGCACGTACATGCAACTGATTTTGACAGAAGTGGTGGAAAGGTTAATCCGAAGGTTTTTGAAATTGAAAAAATGGGTATGGATGCAGCAGATAAAATAATAACAGTAAGCAATCTAACCCGTCAAATAGTTATTAATAAATATGGTCAGGATCCTTCTAAGGTAGAGACCGTCTACAATGCCGTTGAACCAGTTTCTTTAGAGCAAAAAAAAGAGATTAAAAAAGGCGTAAAAGAAAAGGTCGTTACATTTTTGGGTCGGATAACCTTGCAAAAAGGACCCGAGTACTTTGTAGAGGCCGCTCACCAGGTGCTTCAGCGAACCGACGATGTTCGATTTGTAATGGCTGGCAGCGGCGACATGCTTGAAAAAATGGTGGCTCGGGCAGCCCAACTGGGAATTAGCGATCGCTTCCATTTTACCGGCTTTTTAAAAGGCGACGATGTATTTAAAATGTTCGAGCTGAGTGATGTTTATGTCATGCCTTCAGTTTCTGAGCCTTTTGGTATCTCTCCTTTAGAAGCCATGCAATCAAATGTACCCGTGATCATCTCAAAACAATCGGGCGTATCAGAAATTTTAAACCATGCTGTCAAGGTGGATTACTGGGATATCGATGCCCTGGCCGACGCTATTTATGGCATTATTAAATACGACTCTCTCTCGGATGTCTTTAAAGAAAAAGGCAAAGAGGAAGTTGATAACCTAAAATGGACGAGCGCCGCACGGCATGTTCACGATGTATACGCAGATACTATTAACTCTAACAACTAAGCACTAAACCTATAGAAATATGAAGTCAATTTGTTTATATTTTCAAGTACATCAACCATTACGCTTGCGGAGATATCGTTTTTTTGACATTGGTAACAATCATTATTACTACGATGATTTTGGTAATGAATCATTATTGCGCAAAATGGCCAATGACAGCTATCTTCCAAGCAATAAAATTATTTTAAAACTTATTCATTCAAGCAATAAACAATTTAAAGTCAGCTTTTCTATTTCGGGAGTGCTATTGGACTTGCTTGAACTATATACGCCTGATGTCATCGATAGCTTTAAAGAACTCGCCGACACGGGATGTGTTGATTTTGTCGCTGAAACCTATTCACACTCACTGGTGGCACTTAAGAATAAACAGGAGTTTAAAGCACAGGTTAAGATGCATTCAAAACGCATTGAGCAGTTATTTGGTCAAAAGCCAGTAGCTTTCAGTAATACCGAAATGATTTACTCCGATGACATTGGCAAAACAGTTGCCTCTATGGGATTTAAGGCCATGCTTACTGAAGGAGCTAAACATATTCTTGGTTGGAAAAGCCCCAACTATTTGTATTGCAATGCGCTCAATCCCAAGCTAAAGCTATTAATGCGTAATTATAACCTTAGCGATGATATTGCATTTCGATTTTCTGTTAAGGAGTGGAATGAGTGGCCATTGACGTCTGAGAAATTTACCACCTGGCTTGATCAACTCGATGATAAAGAAGAGTTGGTGAATATTTTCATGGCTTACGAAACCTTTGGTGAGCATCAAAAAAAGGAATCCGGCATTTTTAAATTTCTAAAAAAACTACCACTTCAAATTTTGAATAATGGTGGGTATAAGTTTGCTACACCTGGCGAATTGGTTAAAGAGTACCAACCAATAGCTGTGGCACATGTGCCAAATACAATTTCATGGACGGATGAGGAACGGGATTTGTCGGCCTGGCTGGGAAATGAACTTCAGGATGAAGCATTTAATAAGCTCTATGAACTAAGCGATGCTATTAATGAATTGGACGATGCGCGATTACGAAAAGATTGGAATTACCTTCAAAGCAGCGATCATTTCTATTATATGTGTACGAAGTTCTTTTCGGATGGTGATGTTCGCTCCTACTTCAATCCGTACAATTCACCTTACGATGCATTTATCAATTACATGAATGTATTGAGTGATTTTAAGCTGCGAATTGAGGCACTTAAAAAGGAAAAAAGTAAATCCGTTCCATTGGAAACAGTTATTGCCAAAAAAGATAAGGAGATTAAACATTATAAATCTGAACTAACAAAGCTCAAGCAACAGTTTATGCTTGATTAGAATTCGAATTTCAACCAACAAACCACCCACAAAACAATTCGCTAACAAACAAAATGATAAGCATTTAAATAGTATTTGCGTATGAAAAAGATTAAACCAACACCTGATTTCATTTTTGAGGTCAGTTGGGAAGTGTGTAATAAGGTAGGTGGTATTCATACGGTAATTGCAACCAAGTCATTATCGCTTAAGCAAACGTTTAAAGATAATATCGTATATATTGGACCCGACTTTAATAATAAGGAACATCGAGATAAAGAGTTTGAAGAAGATTTGACACTCTTTCCTGAATGGAAGTCATCATTAACCTCAATTGGTTTACAGGTTAAAATTGGTCGATGGAAAATACCGGGAAAACCAATGGTTATTCTTATCGATTTTAAACCATTGCTAAAAAATAAAGATGCGTTCTATGCCAAAATGTGGGAAGTGTATGAATTGGAATCTTTATACGGCGCCGATGATTATCATGACCCTGCAATTTTTGGTTATGCCGCTGGTCAGGTGATCGAAAGCTATATCAAAAAGCACGTTTCGGCAAGGGAAAAATGCATCGCACACTTTCATGAGTGGATGACAGGTGCTGGCTGTCTATACCTTGAGCACAACATGCCTGAGGTAGCCACTATATTTACTACACATGCTACTATGCTGGGACGTGTGTTAGCCAGTAACGGCGAACAGCTATACGATCAACTGTACCAATTTGATACCGAGGAGAAAACCCACCAATACAACGTATCGGCCAAATGTTCACTGGAGAAAAAAGCCGCCTTAGCAGCTGATTGCCTGACAACCGTAAGTGAAATTACCGCCAAGGAATGTAAGCAGTTTTACAACCGGGTGGTTGATGTAGTACTTCCCAATGGTTTTGAAGATGACTTTGTACCTCCATCGCAACAGCTAGAGTTAACTCGCAGCGAATCCAGAACTCACCTCATCAATGTGGCAGAAAGTATGCTGGGCTATAAATTACCATCAGATGTGTTATTGGTTGGAACCGGAGGGCGATATGAGTTTAAAAACAAAGGCATTGATGTGTTGTTGGATGCCCTCGGCGAGCTCAACCACAAACAGGCACAAGATCGCACAATTGTTGCTTTCTTTCTTATTCCTGGTGATCAGCGAGGGCCGCGTAAAGATCTGATTCAAAACATTGAAAACAAAACTAGAGACAAAGCATTAGTCACACCTTTTATAACGCATTATTTAGGAAATCTGGATGATGATCCTATTTTAAATCGAATAAAGGATATTGGTTTCGCCAACGCGATCAATGAAAAAATCAAAGTCATCTTTGCACCAACTTATCTTACTGGCAATGACGGTATTTTCAATAAGTCGTATTACGATTTACTGATGGGACTCGACTTATCGCTCTTCCCATCCTATTATGAACCATGGGGCTACACCCCTATGGAAAGTACGGCTTTTGAAGTACCAACCTTAACTACCAGTCTGGCAGGATTTGGCAAATGGGTTACGCAATTTAACGGTCATAATAAAGGCGGCGTTGAAGTATTACAAAGAACCGATTCTAACACACAAGAGCTAACGCACAATATAGCCAACTACATTCATCACTTTTCTAAATTAAGCGAAGAGGAAATCAATGGTTATAGAAAAAACGCACGAGCAATAGCAGAAAAGGCGCTGTGGAAGAATTTTATCGGATATTATCATAAAGCATACGAAATAGCTATTAACAACAATATGGATAAGGGAATAGACTACATAGAAAATAAAGAACTTCAGGTACCAAAGAGCAATCAGCTTCAGTGGCGAAAGTTAATCGTAGAATCAAACCTGCCTGCCGAATTGCAAGGGCTGGAAGAATTATCCCGCAACCTTTGGTGGTGTTGGAATTACAAGGCAATCGATCTTTTTGCCGGCATCGATCCTCAATTGTGGATTAAGGTTAAAAAGAATCCAATCGTACTCCTTAAGTCCATAAGCAATAGCCGGTTTAAAGAGTTAGCCAACGATCAGTCTTTTATAATGGAGTACACAACTGTATATAAAAGCTTTAAAGATTATATGGCGGTTGAAAAAGACCAGAAACAACCATCAATAGCCTATTTTAGCATGGAATATGGTCTCCACGATAATCTTAAAATTTACTCCGGAGGTTTAGGTATTCTCGCAGGTGATTACCTGAAAGAAGCCAGTGATTCAAACGTGAACATGACAGCCATTGGCTTTATGTATAAATTTGGCTATTTCACGCAGCGTTTATCGTTAAATGGAGAACAGCTGGTGGAATTAAATGCTCAACGCTATAATGAGCTGCCGATTTCATTGATAAGAGATGTAGCAGGTGTTCCGTTAACCATTGATATCCATCTTGAGGGCAGAACCGTTAAAGCAATGATTTGGCTGGTCAAAGTTGGCCGTATCGATTTGTATTTATTAGATACAGATACCGAAATGAATGCAGATGAAGACCGGGCTTTAACGCACCAATTGTATGGAGGCGATTGGGACAACAGAATTAAGCAGGAGATTTTGCTTGGATTTGGTGGTATTCGTGCCTTAAATGTTTTAAATATTCAATCGGACATCTATCATTGCAACGAGGGACATGCGGCTTTAATCAACGTTGAACGGTTGCGCAATTACATTGACGATGGATATACTTATGAAGAATCACTTGAGATTGTTCGCACCTCATCATTATTTACCACGCATACGCCTGTACCGGCAGGGCACGATACATTCTCACCGGAGATGATACGCCATTATCTGTATTACATCCCTGACGAATTAGGCATTAGCTGGGATCAGTTTCTTGCTTTAGGCCGTGCTAATGCACTGGATGAGAATGAGAAATTCTCTATGAGTAATTTAGCAGCACATCTTTCCATACAGATGAATGGAGTCAGTTGGTTGCATGGGAAAATTTCCCAGGAGATGTTTAACAATCTCTACGAAGGCTATTTCCCAGAGGAATTACATATTGGATATGTTACCAATGGAGTTCATTACCCAACATGGACGGCTTCAGAATGGCGCGTCCTCTATGAAAGTGAATTTGATGATAACTTCATCATCGATCAATCCAATAAAAAGCATTGGGAAAAGATTCATGAGGTTAAAGATGAAATCATCTGGAATACTAAAAATGCGTTACGAAAACAACTGATTGATTATGCCAAAGATCGATTCCACCGCAACTGGATCAGGCGTTACGAAGATCCTAAAAGCCTTGTGGAAATTATCGACTCTATTAATGAAAATACACTGACAATAGGATTTGCCCGGCGTTTTGCAACCTATAAGCGTGCGCACCTGTTGTTCAGCGACTTGGATCGCTTATCCAAAATTCTGAATCACCCGCAACGCCCTGTTCAGTTTATATTCGCCGGTAAAGCCCACCCGGCAGATAAGGCCGGACAAGACCTGATAAAACTGATTGTTGACGTCTCGCGCCGACCTGAATTTGTTGGCAAGATTCTATTCCTTGAAAACTATGACATGGAATTGGGGCAAAAGCTCGTTAAAGGGGTTGATATATGGATGAACACCCCTACCCGACCTCTGGAAGCTTCCGGTACTTCTGGTGAAAAAGCTGTAATGAATGGTGTAATGAACTTTAGTGTATTGGATGGCTGGTGGCTGGAAGGCTATCGCCAAGGCGCCGGATGGGCATTGACCGAAAAGCGCACCTATGAAAATCAAGCTTATCAGGATGAGTTGGATGCACAAACCATCTACTCTATGTTCGAAAATGAAATTGTGCCACTTTTCTACAAGCGGGATGAAAATGACATTCCGGCAGACTGGGTTAAATACATTAAGAACTGTATTGCTGAAATCGCACCAGATTACACGACAAAACGGATGATGGATGATTACAAAGAGCGTTTTTATGTACCAATGTTTAAACGGGTTAAAAAGCTACGATTAAATGATTATGCCATGGCCAAAGAAATGGCTATTTGGAAAAAGCGAATACTTGAATCGTGGCATAAAATAGAAGTGGTATCGATTGATGCGCCAAGTACACCAAAGCACAAATACCTCTCAGGTGAAGCCTATCACATGGAAGTAGCCTTAGATCTTAAAGACCTGATCGATGAGAATATCTGTGTTGAATTGGTTATCAGAAATGCTGTTGAAGGTAAGCAATCGGAACATGGGCCTATCAGCACTAAACGATTTACCCAAACCAAAAAAGCGGGCAGTCTGGCATTTTACAATATGGATCTTGAATTGACAGATCCGGGGGTGTTTGACTTTGGAGTAAGGGTGTTTGCCTGTAACGAGCAATTAGCCCACAGGCAAGATTTTAGTTATATCAAGTGGGTTTAAGCTGCCCTTTGCATTTAAACATAAACATCCCTGTGACATAGCATTCACAGGGATGTTCTATTTTATCAGATTTAAATTCTCTAAAATGAAAAGTTTTCAATCAACGACAAGCTTATTACAAAAGCAATGATTGAAATACAAAGGCCTGTAACAAAGGTTATATAACCAATTCGCAGATAATTATACTTTTTATTCAACACACGTCCAAGGTAGTACAAGTCACGTGTCAGACTTTTATACAGGTAATCCTTATCTTTCATTAATTCACTCACCCCCCATTCAAAGTCATTTAATTCCATGTTATGGAAATTCCCAAAGAAAATCAGATTTCCCTTTTTACTGCTCACATCATCGCGCGTCATTAAACCATGCGTTGTTCGCGGTATCGTAGAAATTATCGAAATAATTACAGTGGCAACACTAAAAATAATCAAGGTCAATGCAGGTATCAGAAGGTAAGCATTGTTGTCAAGTTTAGGAAATAGCGTCGATAATACGATTGAGATAATGATACCATTGACACTGATCAGTGTATTCGCTTTATCATCGGCAATCCTGCTTAAATTAACATGATTTCGAAGGGTGACCCGAAACATGGTTTCTATGCCTTTATCCGGCTTGTCAACGGCCTGTTTTTTCTTCTTTTTCTTTTTCGCCGTACTCTTCTCTAAATCATCTATATTTTCTATTTCTTTTATTGATAACTCAAGTAGTCGCCCCTTATTCTTTTCCTTTCCGGCCTGATAATTTTCTTGTGCGTACTCTGTATAGAAGGTATGATTATCGAAAAACACGATGCAATCCTGAATCCAATCTTGCGGTGTTTTATCATGCCTCGCTATTATCTCCTTGTACAGGTTCAGAAACTGGCGTCGTATGTAATCATTGTTTTTCAGGTGCGATAAATCGGCATCTTTTATCGCCATTTCGTAGACATCAGAAGGCTCATTACCCAATTTGGTACATAGTATCAGCCGCTCCACCAATTGTATTGATGCATCCGGGTATTTCTTCTCTTCTAAAATCTGTCGTGCATAAGCAGCCGATCTTTTTTCATGGCCTTTTATTTCCTGGCATGCCGTCACATCATGAAATAAAGCCGCTAGTTGTAATGATTCAAGCTGTTCTGCTGATATATCTTCAGTGTTTCCACCTATCTCGGTTATTGACGTTAAAACATTGAGCGTGTGTTCCCAGTTATGAAAACTGTGTTCACTTTCCTGATATTCTTTAATTTTTTCTTCTACTATTGGCATGCATTCGATAACCAATGGAGTCCAAGGTTGCTCACTCATAATTTCTAATTTTCCATCAATTTAGTAACTAATTCGAACATAAACAGTTGCGAAGTCAATTTATTATTCCCTTTCACATAACGATTGTCTTCATTAATATTACGCCCCTTCAATCCGTCGTTAAGTTGATAATCAATTTGTTGCCTGAGTAAATCCTTTGCTTCTGCATCATATACCGGAAAGGCAATCTCAACGCGGGCAGACAAGTTGCGTGTCATCCAATCGGCTGAGGCTAAATAAACATGGTCATCATCAAAGTGGTAAATACGAGTGTGCTCCAAAAACTTATCAATGACACTCACGACCTTAATGTTTTCAGCCTGTTGTTCACTAATAGGCGAATAACAACAGATCCCTCGAACCACCATATTGATGCGTACGCCTATATCAGCAGCTTCCCTTATTTTGTCAATCATCTTGATATCCTCAAGACTGTTTAGCTTGATGTTAAGTTCTAGTTTTTCTCCTTTTGTGGCTTTCTTAATCGACTTATTTAATAAACTGTACAGTTTCTTACGTAATACAAATGGAGCTACTAATAACTCCTTAAAATGCGGTTGATAATCTTCATCCTGCAAGAACATAAACACCTGATTAAGATCATCGGTATAGCGTTTATCTGCTGTCAAAATTCCATGGTCGGCGTAAATTCGTGCTGTCTTCTCATTGAGGTTGCCTGTTCCCAAATAAGCATACGATTGAACGGTATCACCTTCGCGTCGCTTCACCAGAAATACTTTTGCATGTACCTTTAAGTTATCAATCCCATACTTTACAATCGCTCCCGCCTTTTCCAGGCGTTCGCCCCAATAGATATTGGACTCTTCGTCGAAACGTGCCAATACCTCTGACAAAACAAACACCTTTTTGCCCTTTTGGGCTGCTTTTTCCAATGCCAGTCCAACCTCTGAGCCATGACTTACCCTATACAGTGTAGTATAAATCTCCTCCACCGCATCATCTTCAGCCGCCATGGTTAGAAAACGTGTCACATAATCAAACGACTGATACGGAAAACTCAGAAATACATCCTTTTCCTTTACGGACTGATACCAATCCTTACTATCATCAAGTCGTTTAACAGGTAGTTTTTCCTCGACAGGATAATATAAATGAGGTTTGTCCTTAAACTCAGGAAAGCTAAAGAAATCGTAGTAATTGTGATAGCGGCCACCAGCAATCAAACTTGTCATATCAAGATCCAGTTGCTTGCGCAGGCTATTTATATGCTTAAATGGAATATTTTCATTGAATAAAAGTCGACAAGGTAATCCTGTATCCCGTTTTTTAAGGCTCTTTTTTATTTTCTTTACAATGCTGATATCCTGCTCCTCATCAATGTATAATTCAGCATCTCGCGATATTTTAACCGCATACACATCGGCTTCCTGACCTAATACCTTATGCACATTGTATTTAAAAATATCATCTACCTGAACGATCGTTGACGTATTATCATCATTTGAAAGTGTATTAAATCGCCCCCACTTTTTATAATCCATCTCCAACTGGTAGCGTTTATCATTCGCGATCACATACTGATAGATGGCCTGATTCTTTAGGTGAAGCTCTTGTTCATTCGTTATTTCAATCAATTGAAAAGCATCGCTAAAAAACTCATCAAAGTGTTTTTCAATCAGCCTGCGATCATCTGCGCCTATATTACCACATAAAAACCGAATCCCTTCAGAGGCCATTTGTGGGACTAACTCTTCAAAAAAAAGCTTACCCAGATATTCCTGTTGCTCGCTTACAATTGTATTAATCTGTTGAAGAATAAATGATGGACGATAGCCATATTTATTGCGCTTATCCCCTTTATACTTTTGCGCAAAACGATGACTGGCAACTCTAACTTTATAAAACTCTTCAAGATTCGAAGAGAAAATAGCAACAAATTTAAGTCGTTCCATTAAAGGAACAGATTTACTGGCCACTTCCTGCAATATTCTTGCATTAAAGGACAGCCAGCTTAAATCCCGATCAATATAGTTCATGTATAAATCATGTTATAAAAATATATGACTAGAAAATTCACTTTTAGAAATACAAGTAGACCAGCCTTTATCTTTAACTACGAATTTAGCGAATTACACTAATTTTTAGTTCTGCTATGCGGAACAATTAGTGTTAAATAGTGCAATTTGCGGTTCTGTTTTTAATTGTTTTAAAGCAATTTCTCTTATTATAGCTTAACCTAATACGCTTTCATACATTTTCTCATTAATTTCTTTTAAAGCAGTACCATTGTAATCCACTTCGATTCGTAAAGCCCTTAAGCCAGAAGCACCTTTTAAATCCTCCAATTCCAGTTCTTCCACTTTATCGGTAATAAAACCTTGTGCCTGCAGATACTCTACGTAATGTTTGTACTCGGCAATTTCATCAGCATGCGAATAAATAATGGCAATTTTACCAACTTGGGTAATTCGTTCATTGGTGCCTTTGATCAATGCTTTGTCAATACGCTTTTTTGTTATCTCATACCGGATATTGTAAGCACCAGCCACATCGAACTTCTTCTCATCCTGACGAAAGGCAATACTCAATGGGTTCGAATGTACTAAAATCAACTGGGTTATATCCAGCCTGGTCTTTAAATCAGGCTGCAGATCACGTACAGTTCTCGCCACACGTACCTTTACAAGCAATTGCCACAAGCGTATATTTTTCAGATAAATATCACTGTATTCCAGATTATTGACCAATGACTGACCGATGTATCCATTGTATTCAACGCCATCTGTTCTGTATTTCTCAAAATAATGAGGGAAAACAGCCTGAGCCCGCACCTGCTCCTTCTCTATCACATCACTTACCTGGTCGTTAATCATCGTTAGACTTTCTTCAAAGTCCTTTCGCTTATTATACAAAACGCCCAGTTCAGGATCTAACATTTTAAAGTAGGCATCTACAGCATCCACCATGTCCGGATATCGTCCTTTTAGGAGGCTGAATACCGGATCGATTTCATTCTTTAAAAACTCGATAATAACCACCTCATCACCTGCTCTTAAGCCTGCTTCAACGGTAGTCAGGTGCTTCGAAATCTTAAACCTCAAATCACTTAACAATGGTACATCATTCAGATATTCATTAGCTTCCAATATAGAAGATGCAGCCACCAACTGAGTTTTTAAGTCTTCCCTGATGGCCAGGTTACGCTCAATTGATGATCCCCGAATATCTGACGCTCCATAAATTGGCACAACATCAGGAAAAACAATATTATTCATTGAGCTGGAATCATGAACCTGATCTTCATTGATCAGGAGTGCGGCTTCTTGTCTGAAGCGCCATTCAACAGTCGGGTGAATGGCCGTAAACTGCTCCTGAATAACGGATCGTACCATATCGTCCCAATCTTCTTTGGAACGCTTCATGGCAAGGGCAAATACCGGAAACAGGTCGTGTAACAACTTAATCTGAATCATAGTGATGGCGCCCGGCATCTTACAGCCAAACTCCAACATACCCATTATTTCATCATCCAGAACCAATGGAACAATGGCATGACTGCGAATTCCTCTTTCCAGAAACGCATCAACCACATCGTTCTTTTCTTCTTTCTCAAAATCAGCGGTTATTACAATACGCCTCTCTTTAAACGCTTTTTCATAAACGGTTCCCTGATAATCATGACAATCCAGTTCTTCCCTCGGAATAATGGTATTCCATATGAAATTTTGATTAATGGCCGTTTCAAAACCATAGTTGGCTGCCATTCCAAACTCAGCATGCGGATTATTGATGAGTGTCCTTATCTTGCTTTTAATCTTTAAGAAGCCATCTTTTGACAGGATGGTCTCTTTCCTTAATAAGTCGGATTTTAGATCAGAAATAACAAAATCCCTTGTAACATCATTATAATTAAGGATCAGAAGCCCATGAAACTCGAATTTGTCCAGAGGAATAATTTCATTCCACAGATCTAAATCATGGTCGTTGTCAAACAGCATCTTCAGCGAATCGGCATCCAGTTCCTTTAATTTGCCTTTTACCTTAACACGTAAATATTCTGTATTAAAACGTGTGTTAAAATATCGAATGGAATTATCCTTTGTATCTGTTCTCTTAAGTGCAAATGGCAGATCAATTGGGATATTTAATTGAAAAAACTTTTCCAGTATGATAAAATAGGCCTGGTATAAAATATGAACAAGCTTTTGATTATCCGTTATATCTTTAGCTAACTCAACCTGACGATGATCGCCACCTAATACTTTTTCAAAAGCTGATGTAGAATAGATTGGTCCCGACTGCATGTCAAATGGCTTCCAAGCCGAACCATAGTCTACTTTATCGGTCAAGGGATTAAATGTAAAAGCCATTAAACGCTTCACCAATGCCTCATTCTTATCCAAATCTTCCCTGGACAGATCATTCTTTTTAAGTTCAGGCGCGCTTTCAAGCTGAGCCAATACATCTTTTGCCATGCTCTGCATTGGATGTTCCGGATCTTTGTTGATGCGCTCAATATCTTTTATCAAATACTGTAAACTTAATGTTGATTTGAACGGAGCTTTACACATTGTGCAATTCACCCTCATATTATCTGTTTTTTCCATCTCCCTAATTTTCAACAAATTTTAATCAATTCCTTCTAAATATCTCTTTCAAAGTGTATGAAACTGAAAGATACGAACATTAAATGGGACAATATACTAATGAAACATTTTAGCGCTGTAATAGTTGAATTGCCATAAAACTTACCCAATAGATGAATCAGATATTTCCTGCTTTGTTTTATATTTGGGAGCTATATACAATTGAACGTGAATCTTGATATAGAAAATAAAATATACGGTCATGATTATGACAGTGTCGTCTTATACAGATTACCTTTTAAAAAGGAAAGTCATATTTTGCTGGGTTTCGCAGAATCTGTTATCAATGGAATTAGCGAGCATCACCTAAGCAAGGATGGTTTTGTTTTTGAGCCATTTGAGGCAAACTTAAATCAAGGCATCTTTATTAATAGTGCATTTACGGGTAGCTTTGAAACCTTATCTGCAGTTCAAAAACAAGACCTTGGTAATCTTATCCCGCAGTTTGAAAACATGGATAAAGTCCGTGAAACAAGCTTTGAAGAATATGCCAAGAACTATCAGCAAATGCTCAAAACCATTAATGAAGGTGAACTCGATAAGGTGATTCTTTCCAGAATTAAGACAGGGCCGAAAATCAGCAATATACAGGCAATTAATGTATTTGAACAGCTTGCTTCCAATTACTCACATGCCTTCGTCTATGTGATTTTCTCATCGAAAATTGGTTTATGGATCGGAGCTGGTCCGGAACTACTCTTAAGATACGATGGTAAACGATTAAACACCGTATCGTTAGCCGGAACGATTCCGAATACTTCTACTTCCAAATGGACAGCTAAAGAGTTGGACGAACAGTCAATTGTCACTGAATACATTGAAAACGTCTTACTCAATCACCAGGTGGAGGACATTATTATATCTGATCCACAAACCATTAGTGCAGGCCAAATAAAACACCTTTGTAGCTACTTTTCATTTACCTGCCCCAAAATTAATGGCAATCATATTGGCATTTTGTATGATTTGCACCCTACGCCAGCTGTTTGTGGCATGCCAAAGGAGGATGCCTACCAATTAATTATGAAAACAGAACAGCACGACCGTGAATTTTATGCTGGCTTTTTAGGCCCCGTTGTCAATAACACTTACGAGTTTTATGTCAATTTAAGATGCTTAAAGACTACCAAAAATGGCACGGCATTGTTTGTTGGTGGTGGCTTAACAAAAGACAGTGATCTGAAAAAAGAGTGGCAGGAAACCGAATTGAAGTCTCAAACTCTTTTGTCGGTTCTGAAAAATATTTGACCTTTGTACGCTTATGAATAAAGCTGTTTCTGACAAGAAAGTCGTAAAGACTATAATCGATATATGTATTGCTGAAGGACTGAAAGAGGTGGTGATCTCACCCGGATCGCGCAATGCACCATTAACAATTACCTTTTCAGCGCATCCTGAAATAGACTGTTTTTGCATAGTGGATGAACGAAGTGCCGGATTTTTTGCCCTTGGCATGGCACAGCAAACGGGTCGTCCGGTGGCCTTGGTCTGTACCAGTGGATCAGCGCTATTAAACTATGCACCAGCGATTGCTGAAGCCTATTACCAAAACGTACCGCTCGTGGTGATAAGTGCTGATCGCCCGGTTGAGTGGATTGATCAGGCTGACGGGCAGACAATACGACAAATGGGAGCGCTTGATAACATTGTGAAGTACAGTTGTCAATTGCCTACTTCGGCCAATGCCAATACTTGGCACGTTAATCGCATGTTGAGTGAGGCATTTTATCATTGTCGCTATAAGTTAGCGGGACCGGTACATATAAACGTTCCGCTTGATGAACCATTGTATGGAAAAACAGTGCATCCTGACGAACCTCAAAGATCCATCCGGCAAATACAATCGTGTGCATCCGTTTCTGAAGCTGACATCTTAGGTTTAAGTGAATCATGGTCAAAAAATGATAAGGTGCTGATTGTCGTTGGTATGCAAACACCTGACGAGCGTTTGGTAGAAATACTGAATACCTTATCAAAAATGGAGCAGGTGGTTATCCTATCTGAGACTACATCAAATGTGTATGGTGACGAAATTATTTCAGGCATTGATAAAGTAGTATCGACAATTACCGATGAAGAAGTTCACTTCTTTAAACCATCGCTTCTGATAACTTTTGACGGTGCTGTGGTTTCTAAAATGGTCAAAACATTTTTGCGCAACTACAAAGCCAAAGAGCATTGGCATATCAGCCCGGCCAGTCGTCATTTAGATACCTATCAGCAACTGACCACATCTATTGAGGCCAAACCAGTAGAATTTTTCGATCAATTATTGCCTCATATCACATCGGTTAAAAGCCGATATAAAACCACCTGGTTAAACAGGGCTCAACGCTCTGATAAAAACCATATGGAATTTGCCGATAAGAAGACCTGGAGTGATTTCAGAGCTTTTTCGTGCATTGCTCAACATGTGCCTGCCGATTGGCAATTGCAATGGGGAAATAGTTCGGCCATTCGTTACGCTCAATTATTTGACGCCTTTTATGGGCCGATAACTTATTGAAATCGTGGCACCAGTGGCATTGATGGCAGCTTAAGCACAGCTGTTGGCGCCAGTTATATATCACAAAAGCCAATGCTATTAACCATTGGAGATCTATCGTTCCTATACGACAGTAATGGCCTGTGGAATAACTACCTAAAAGCTAATTTGAGGATCATCGTTATTAATAATGGTGGTGGTGGCATCTTCAGATTTATTCCCGGCCCATCCGATACAGACGAATTAGAAGAGTATTTTGAAGCATCGCACAATCATAATATTCAATCATTGGCCGAGATGTATGGGTTAAAATATTTAATGGCCAATAATGAAGAAAGCTTGAACGAACACCTTCCAGAATTGTTTGGAGAGAGTGACAGGTCAATTATACTAGAAGTACAAACACCGGCTAAGGAAAATGCCGGCGTACTCAAATCTTATTTTAAACGCTTAAAAGAGGAATTATGAGCCAACGTAACTGGACTTCCGTAAAGGATTATGAAGATATTAAATTCGAATATTTCGAAAACATTGGAAAGATAACCATTAACCGTCCAAGGGTATACAACGCATTCCGCCCAAAGACGGTTCTTGAATTGATTGATGCGTTTGATATCTGTCGTGAGCGACAAGATATTGGCGTTATCGTGCTTACCGGCGAAGGCGACAAAGCCTTTTGTTCAGGTGGTGATCAAAACGTTAAAGGCCATGGCGGATATATTGATGAAGGTGGTGTACCGCGTCTTAATGTATTAGATCTTCATAAACGAATCAGATCACTTCCTAAGCCTGTTGTTGCCATGGTGAATGGTTATGCAATTGGTGGTGGTCACGTACTGCATGTGGTATGTGATTTAACGGTTGCTTCTGACAATGCTATTTTTGGTCAGAGTGGACCTAAAGTAGGAAGCTTTGATGGTGGATTTGGCTCCTCGTATCTGGCTCGTCACGTTGGTCAGAAGAAAGCGCGTGAAATTTGGTTCCTTTGTAAGCAATACTCTGCCAAAGAGGCTGAAGATATGGGATTGGTGAATACAGTTGTTCCATTTGAGCAGTTGGAAGATACCACCGTTGAATGGTGTAAAACCATGTTGCAACGCAGTCCGATGGCATTACGTATGATTAAACGCGGGTTAAATGCAGAATTAGACGGTCAGACCGGAATTATGGAAATGGCTGGTGATGCCACCTTAATGTTCTATTTAATGGAGGAAGCGCAAGAAGGCCGCAATGCATTTTTAGAGAAACGCGATCCTGATTTCCAGCAGTTTCCTAAGTTTCCTTAATGCGATGACGAATCGCTGATGAAGCGAATGAATACGAACTTATATAAGTTATTAAGCACAATCTATTGAAGGTTGTGCTTTTTTGTGAAGGTCTCATCCGTTATGCACATGCAAAGCGTTAAGCGAGTGTTCATATTTTTTCTACTCAAAGATCAAACGCCCATTGGTGTATTCCGATGCAGGCAAATGCCAATGGCTAATCAGGCCAGCAGTTGCATCGGTTTGATTGACGTGATCAGTTACATAGGGCTGCGTTACACTGCGCCCTATGCTGATAGATATCGCCCGCTTTGGGGCTTTATTTGCAGCTTTCTTCAGTATTTTATTTAAGATGATGGTCTTTCATCCGCTTAGCGGATACAAAGCACTAAGCGGGTGGTGTTCATCCCCCATCGCCTTTCAGGCAGCTTCACAAAGGAGAAGATAAATAATTAGCACTAAAATCGGTTTGTCTATTTCTTTTAGAACTTTTTGCCTTCGTGGTAAAATTAAGAAGACAACTCAATGGGTATCTTTTCTGACTTTGAACTCAGAACACTTCTGCCTACTGCCTAACCTGGACAAGCCAGAAAAGTATCAAGTATCAAGTACAAAGTACCAAGATTATTTACAGCAAGCTTAAATATTCTGCCAAAAAAAACACGAATCTCAATTTTTAGATACTAATAATTACCAAACTACTTCAGAATATACTCTTTGGTAATCCAGATAGCAAAAGCAAGAATAACCAAAATGACGATGGTACTGCCAGCTATTTTATTAATCCAGAATAAGCGGCGTAGATTGATTTTTGATCGAAATAAATTAACCAGCGAACTTAGTATTAACCACCAACTGGCTGCACCGGCAAAAACACCACCTATTAAAAGGAAATTCTCGAATACAGTATGATTGGTTTCGACCACCCTAAAACCTGCAAAAAAGGCCATAAAAAGGAATACAGCCAGTGGATTTGCTATGGTTAAAGCAAATGTTGAGAAAAAGTCCTGAATGAGACTACTGCTTTTCTTTTTTTGTTTGCGCAGCTGAATCGCCGGATTGGTCGTGAATATTTTCAATCCCAATGAAATTAAGATCACCGCGCCAATAATCTGAATCCATAGCAACTGCGACTCAATAAAACCAACGATAAAAGATAAGCTGAATCCGGCAACAATGGCATATATAGTATCTGATAATGCAGCACCTAAACCTGAAACAAAGCCGGATAAGTGACCTTTGTTTAGTGTTCGCTGAATAACCAATACGCCAATCGGGCCCAGTGGTATCGATGCTGAAATGCCAATTATTACTCCGTCAACTATATATCCTAAATTCATTCAGTCTGCTTTTCAAAATAACCTTTCACTCCTGCATCATTCGATTGGCTTACTAGCGACCATGGTTATTGGGTTTACTTTTAGCAAAAGTGACGCAAAATTATAAAACCTTTTTTAGATACCGTACTAATCAATGTACATAAATCATAAATCACCTGGATATTTTAAATTTATGCGCCTGCCCTACTGTCTCCTGCATGTGTTAAATCTTTATATATAATATTTCAATGACCATTCATTATGTATCATTATCCATTTAAAACACAATAAGGGTTATATATCCAAGATAAAATCATTATTAAAATAACACAAGTACTACAAACTCTTAATATCAGATTAACTGCACATTACAATAACAATGAGAACTATTGTATTGCATTTCAGAATCTTTTATCTTGGTCTTTGTTAACACAAACTTAACATTCGCTTAATCTTAAATCAATGTTGTAGTGCAGGCGACTAAGTATGTTTGCGACGCGAAAAAGAACAACAAATAACATTTTCTGATGGAAAACATTTATTTAATTCTGGTCATCGTTTTATTTGCCTTGGCCATATCCGACTTAATTGTTGGTGTAAGTAATGATGCAGTTAATTTCTTAAACTCCGCCATTGGAGCCAAAGCTGCACCATACAAGTACATTATGATTGTGGCCGCCTTAGGTATCTTGTTTGGTGCCACCTTCTCAAGTGGTATGATGGAAGTAGCACGGAAGGGAATTTTTAATCCCGAATACTTCATCTTTTCTGAGATCATGATCATCTTTTTGGCCGTGATGATAACAGATGTCATACTGCTGGATGTATTCAACACCTTTGGAATGCCAACATCCACCACCGTATCTATAGTATTTGAGATATTAGGATCGGCCGTGGCAGTTGCTCTGATTAAAGTATCCAACAATCCTGATATCGCCTTAAGTGAATACATCAATACAGCGAAAGCACTGGCTATTATTTCCGGTATCCTCCTATCAGTTGTCATCTCTTTTAGTGTTGGAGCCATCGTTCAATACATCACACGTCTGATCTTTTCATTCGATTATAATAAGCGACTCAACTATTTTGGAGCCATCTGGGGTGGTATTGCGATTACAGCCATCACCTACTTTATTCTTGTGAAAGGTGCTAAAGGTGCTTCTTTCATGGATGCAGCCAGTAAAGATTGGGTCAAAAACAATGGCTTAACCATTATTGCCATTAGTATGGTTGCCTGGACAGTTCTGTTACAGATTCTGAAACTTGTATTTAAAGTTGATATCCTGAAGATTATTGTACTGGCAGGTACCTTCGCATTAGCCATGGCATTTGCCGGTAATGACCTGGTAAACTTTATTGGTGTGCCATTGGCCGGATTTGAGTCCTTTAAAATATTCTCTGCCTCTGGTGATATCAATACCAGTATGGAAGCGTTGGCAGGTAAAGTCAGCACACCAACATATATGCTGATTATTGCAGGAGCGGTTATGGTAATTACTCTCTGGACATCGAAAAAAGCAAAAGCGGTTGTTAAAACATCCCTTGACCTGAGTCGACAGCAAGAGGGTGATGAGCGTTTTGGATCATCCTATTTTGCACGTTCCATCGTTCGTGTATCCATCAATGCGGCTCAGGCGGTGAGTTCAGTATTACCTAATCGTGTTAACCGTGCGATTGATCGCCAGTTCGACTCAACCAATTACGAAGAGCGTCGTCGTCAGCTTGGCAATGAGGCGCCAGTATTTGATATGCTACGTGCATCAGTTAACCTGGTTGTGGCAAGTATTCTGATCTCTATTGCCACCAATATGAAACTTCCATTATCAACTACGTATGTAACGTTTATGGTAGCCATGGGTAGTTCATTGGCCGATAAAGCATGGGGACGCGAAAGTGCCGTTTACCGTATTACTGGTGTATTATCCGTGATTGGCGGATGGTTCTTCACTGCCTTCTCAGCCTTTACAGTCGCCTTTATTATGGCCTTGTTGATTAGTACCATCGGCATCTGGTTTGTTGCTGTTTTGGTTGCTATCGCTGTTTATGTTGTCTTCCGCACGCACATTGTGCATAAAAAGAATACAAAGGAAGAGGTAGAAATTGATGAGTTTGAAATTGAAGAAGTAAACGGGGAAATACTTGTTGAAAAGGTATTGGAAAAATGTAAGTACAGCGTGACTGATATCCTTAAGAAGATTTCTCAACTGTATGCTCAAACCATTCATGACTTTGAAGCTGAAGACCGACGAAGCCTTAAGGAAATCAATAAAGATGTTAAGAATATTAACAAGAAGGCCAAAAAGCTAAAAGGTAATGTGTATCCAACCGTTAAGAAACTTCAGGAGCAATCGGTTGATTCAAGCCTGTACTACATCCAGGTGGTGGATTACTTACGTGAAGTAGCTCATTGTTTATCGTATATCACTCAGCCTGCTTTTGAGCACATTGACAACAACCATAAAGTATTTACTCCAGAGCAATTTGAAGAACTTAATGGTATACGTGTGGATGTTCAGGACTTTATGGCCAAAGCCGTTAAGATCATTACGCAAGGTGATTATGCGCTGCTTGAGGAATTAATTGAACAACAGCAAAGCATTTTTGATACGATGCGTGATAAGCGCAAAAAACAATTGAAGCGTATTAAAAATGATAAAGCCGGTACTAAAATCAGCTTGCTTTACTTAAATATGTTCCACGAGACGCAGAACCTGATGCTACATCTGGTGAACCTTGTGAAGGCTCAGCGCGACTTTGTCGACTATCAGTCTAAATAATAAGATCTTTTAATAATGAGAGCCGCAGGTATTGATGCCTGCGGCTTTTTTTTGTTTACTATGTTTTATAATTCTAGAAAGTAGAATAAAGTAAACCCTTAAAGTCACCTACAATGCTATTAAGTTAAGAAAACATCCAGAACATATTCATTATGGGACTTTGTCCCAATCCCTACTTCCTTTTTGTCATTGCCACAAAAAGAAAGAAAAAAAGTCTAGAGCAATAGAACCCTTCCTCCCACATCAGCCTTCAATTGGCTTCGCCGATCTT
>DIYS01000184.1 GCA_002429115.1 Saccharicrinis sp. UBA6048
AATTTCACCGTTTTTTCCACTTTTAAGAAGAATAGAAATGGAATCTCCGGGCTCAATTGATCTTTCCTCAATTATCTTCATAAAATTGGTATTTCGATCCACAATTCTCCAATCTTTAATATTTACCGGAGTTGGTGTTGGGTTGAATAAGGTAACAACTTCCTTGCCTTCATCTCCGTTAGGCGGATTAACCAGTGCAGCGATGATTTTAACTGACCTGATATTGGATCGTAACGGTTCGTCATGCACAACCACAATTGGTGTTGGATCTTCAGCCGGAATATCGGTTACATTAAGCATCTTCTTGAAAACCGGATAAAAAGTCCGCATATATTGAGCGTTGCTGCTTCTGTATAGTTTCATCTCGTAGAGCGATCCGTTTATGACAGCCTCTTTGGGTGCCCCATTCATAAACCGGACTGTACCTAAAGCCATTAATCCCTCTATACTGCATCCATTGAAAAAACCTCCGATTTTTTTGAATAGTGGTCTGTAGGCATGATTATCATAGTCATATGCATCCCACGAATAGGAAAGAGTTGATACTTCCGGTACCAGTATATTCTGATTAATATTACTTCCGGCCAGACCTTTGTAATCAATTGTATCCTTGTCCAGCAGTTCATTTGAATCATCCAGATAGTACTTGTACCAGAAATGATAACCACTGACCTTACCTCTTTTTTGCTCACCTACAATTACATGTTCAAAAGCAGATAAGTCCTTGCCGCTTGATTGCGTGTATTGAGTAAACCAAATCTTCATTAATAAATTATAAAAAGCATAATCGCTCAGAAACTGACCTGTTCTGTCACTAATCCATTTCTGAACAATCCGCATTGGTTTTGTATCAATTATTGAAGCAACCAACTCATGAACTTCAGTATCTTCTTCAAGAGTATTAATCTCATGCTGTGTTGGAGAAAGGCAATAATTATTAAATAATCTGGTGCATAATTCATAGGTATGCAGCTTGTGTTGAGGTATAACAACCTTGGTAAAGAGCTTTGTGTCATTAGTACCTTCCCGGAGTTCATTAACAACTACATAACCTTCTTCTTTATTACCATCTTTTTCCTTGAGCACTGGCTTAATACCATTACCTGCCATATCGGCATTCCAAATTTCCTGATAAATATCCATAATACCTGTTTTAATGGGTGATGTACTTTATCTTTACATAGGCACACGGTTACAGAGAGCTGTATTACCGGGGCGTATAGAGTATGCACTGGTACATAGCTGTAGTAATTACATTACCGGAATACAGTCTCCTTTTAATCATATCCATTGAGGATATGACAGATTATAAAAGATGATTAGTATTTGCAGGACACCTATAATAAGTAATTTGGTATAGGTTTTAGCCTAATATAATTTAGTTTAGGAGTGTTGTCAATATGTTTGTATCAAACATTTAGATTTGTTAATGGAGAGATTAAATTAGATTAATAAATGCTACTTTCGTATGAAAACTTAATCAATTTTTATAGGTTTTGGTTGATAATTTTAAGCAAATCTACTTGCAGTTGATTAGTTAAGATAATTTATCGTACTTTTGTTTTATTGCAATGGTCATTACAGTATTGTCCAATACAGTAATTCTTGTTGCGCAAGGATATAGAAATACTATATGCAAGAAGTATTGAAAATTGAACTTTACGAATTTTAGCATTATAAAACGGTTAGCAATGAGATTTTACAATAGGGAAGAAGAGTTAGTTTTACTTGATTCTATCAGAGAACAATCAAAAGATCATGCAAAGATGACAGTCTTGGTTGGAAGACGAAGGATAGGAAAGACAAGTTTAATAAAGAAGTCTAACGAACAAATTAGTTCTGCAATTTATTTTTTTGTGGCTCGTAAAAATGAAGTGCTATTATGTGAGGAGTTTATAGAGGAATTAGAACAGAAACTGGGAATAAAAATATTTGGCTCTATTAACAACTTCAAAGATTTATTTCAATATCTCATGGAATTATCTTTAGAAAGAAATCTTACATTGATCATTGATGAGTTTCAGGAATTTTATACTGTTAATCCTTCAGTGTATAGTGATATGCAAAATATTTGGGATTCATATAAAGATAAAAGTGGAATCAACCTGATTTTATGTGGTTCAATATATTCGTTAATGAATAAAATATTCGAGAACTCTAAAGAACCTTTGTTTGCAAGGGCTACAGACCGAATATTATTGAAAGCTTTTACTCCGAAAACTATAAAAAGAATATTGGCAGATAATTACCCTGATTATAAAAAGGAAGATTTACTGGCATTTTATACTGTTACGGGAGGAGTTGCTAAATATGTTGAGCTCTTGGTTAGCAAAAAAGCTTTTTCTCTTGATGCTATTTTGAGTGAGATTTATCGAGAAAATTCATTGTTTATCGA
The DNA here is from genome assembly GCA_002429115.1 of Saccharicrinis sp. UBA6048. Classification (GTDB taxonomy): domain Bacteria; phylum Bacteroidota; class Bacteroidia; order Bacteroidales; family Marinilabiliaceae; genus Carboxylicivirga. The sequence continues at coordinate 2,396 of DIYS01000184.1, forward strand.
TGAAGGAAGAAATATTCTGATTGAAGAATTTGGAAAGGACTATACGACTTATTTTTCCATTTTATCATTAATTGCATCATCAAAGACATCCCGACCAGAGATAGAATCAATTTTGGAGACATCTGTAGGAGGATACCTTGAACGGTTAGAAAAGGATTTTAATATCATACGTAAAGTTCAACCCATATTAGCTAAACCAGGAAGTAGGAACATGAAATATGCCATTGAAGATAACTTCCTTAATTTCTGGTTTCGTTTTGTATATAAGTATCAAAGTGCAGTGGAAATAGGAAACTTTGATTATATCCGAAATATTGTTGAAAGAGATTATAAAATGTATAGTGGCAGAATACTAGAGAAATACTTTATTGAAGACTTCAAAGGACAAAAAAAGTATTCAAACATAGGTACCTATTGGGAAAAGCGAAATCAGAATGAGATTGATATTGTGGCGGTTAATGATTTTGAAAAAACGGTATTGTTTGCAGAAGTAAAAAGGAACAAGGAAAATATAAGTATATCAGAATTAGAAGAAAAAGCACAGGGGATTAAAAAGTCCTTTAAAGGGTATACGATTGATTATAAAGCCTTGTCGATGGAAGATATGTAATCTTTGCAATATTTTTATCTTAATTAAAATAAGTCTCAAAAAAACACATTTAATCTTTAGAAGTAAGAAATCTGTCTCTCTCAGTCGAAATATGTTTTTTGAATGTTTACTGATTAGTTGTAAATTTGCATCGTTAAAAATGAAGAAAGGGTAAAAGAGACAAAATCGAGACCTATAAAAATTTAGGCTTTATAAATTAGAGATATTCAGTGTGTTAGGATTTTGGTTCGAGTCCAGTCTTGCTCTGAAGGAACATGTGTTATTTCGGGGTAGATAGGTAATAACTACAATTTAATGTTTCAATTAATCAAGTAGTAAAAATTATTTGATGCCTTGATTATATTCTAATAGGAATCTATATAAATCATTGCCAAATCATCATATGCATATTGCATTTATTTCTTTTGACTTCTGAAATTTCTCTTGCAGTATGAAAAATTTTTCTAAAAAAGTCCATTCCAGATGAATAGGGGGATACATATTGCTTTATAAATAAGAGTTGAACGAAAGCTCCTACGTC
>DIYS01000242.1 GCA_002429115.1 Saccharicrinis sp. UBA6048
CCGTCACCCGGAGACCCTTACCTATTTTAGAGAATAAATGGATCTGATATTTCGCTACGATGGCTTGTACGAATTACTTAACCATTATGTATTCTGCAAGTGAATCCGCTATTTGTCTTTTAAGATCAAATACAATAGATAGATTGACGAATCTAAATAAGGTTGTAAATATAAAAAGAGAGTAGTTACTTCTCGCTTTCCAGATTATGAAAAGCGAAAAAGGTGGTTTTACCTTTCTTAATATTAAAAGTAAACGGTACCGAGTGATCCATTCGTCCGCCTGCTTCTAATTGTACATTATGCGTCCCTTCATCAAGTGGAACACGACAATAAGAAATACTATAAGGTAACGATTGCCAGTTACGCGTATCGGCCTTTTCGGTCATTGCATTAACGATACTAACAATGGTACCCAGATTTTCATTTTCATTCCGGGCAATGCTTTCCATAGCTTTTTTTGTCGCTAACCGGGCAATACCAGCCGCCATCTCTCGCATCATTCGATCGCTCAGGCATTGATACGCCACAGCATTGATATTTTGGCCAAGCTGTAGGGGATATGCTGTACCTTCAGCCACAATTTTAGCGTCTGAGAAAATAGGCTTACGTTCCCTGTATTTGGGAAATGCAACACGCAAAAATGAGAGGTTTTGAAACGAAGCCTGTTGATCTCTGGATTTATTTCCTATATAAATAGGAAAAGTCATGCCATGCTCTTCATTCACCAGTGTTATCCAGCCATCATTATAGCCAGTGTTGGTAAAGTTGATGCTCCATTCATCCTTAACGGGACCAAAACCATTCATCCAGAAAAACACCAAATGCCCTTTATCAGCTTCTTCTGCCTGATATTCAAGTTCAAATTTATTTTCATAAAACTTCAACTCAGTCCCAAAACCTAACTGATGAGCAGTTCGCATTAAATCATGCTTAAGCTGATCAGGCACCTTAACACCAAATAATTCTTTATAATCCTCTTCGTAAATTTCCAGTGCATTTCGATAAGCAATAAATGCATCGTTAGTACTTCCGGCTGCTTCATAAATTAAGCCCATCAAGCAATGTGCAAAAGCATCGCGCGAATACTTGTTTTTATTCTTCTTATACTTATCGTTAAGGTTTTGAAGTACAATATTAACACGGCGACATTCAACAAGTGCACCTTCGTAGTCCTGAAGATAAATGTAGTTTAATGCTTTGTAGAAATGGATAATTACCGCCTCGAAATCCTCTGGTCGATAAGGTTTCACCATTGGATTTGTAATTAATGCTAGCGCATCATTCCCTAATGATTTGCTGTAATCTTCTACATAGTAATCGGCTTTATTGAAGTAATCATTACTTAACTCATACTGCCCATTCATAAAGGCAACAACACCTCTATTACAGAAATATAGAAAGCGATTTTTCCCTTCTTCTCCTTTTGTATCCTTCGACAATTCTTTGTCGGCAGCTTCAAAATTCCCTGAGGTTATCAGACTTTGCAGTTTTAGATTTTGCTCATAATAAGTAGCACATCCGGCCAGTAAAGTCGACAATAGAATGGTAGTGAGGATTTTAATCTTCATAAAAGCAAGTCAAGAAGGGTTGTAAAGTTTAGTAACGAAATAAAATAACGGTGTCCAAGAAGTAAATCCGCTCATCGAGCGAAGTCGAGATGAAGTTTGACCAATATTGATTGTCAGAAAATAATCATTTCGACTCCGCTCAGTGAACTAAAATACATAGTGTTTTTGGACTTCCGTTTCTTTACGTTTATTTATTAATGTACTTTTTAATCTCCTTATCACCAATCCAAACTATTTCATTGGTTTCAAGGTTAGAAAGCTCCATGTTCACTTTGTAAAAGTTAACCCGCTCTTTCTTATAGGTGTCAACAATTGAGTTGATATAGCCATTAAGCATAAAATCGGCACCCAACTCTTTACCCCATGCTTTAGCAGTTTCCATACTTGAGAATTCCTGTTGAGCAGCTCGTTCGCGTCTAAGTTCTTCGCGTTTATCACCAGCTTGCACCAAACGTACACGACCACTATTAATAAAAGCGCGCTCCACATCTTTAACAAATGTTTCGGCACTAATATGCTCATGTGATTTATTGTAAATTAAACCTACCACAACTACAGGCTTTTTACCACTTTCCTGCTGGTGGCTATCAATCCATCCTCCTCCAAGAACTTGATTCACCATCTCTTCAGCAACTAATCTTGAATCCGTATCATTCCATCGGCCACTCAAATCAATGGCTTCTTTGGTGTCTACGCGTTCAACTTTGCGAGTAGAACATCCTGATAATACACCCAATGTTAATCCAAGGGTCAGTGTCAACATTAAAAATTGTCTCATAAGATATAAGTTTAGATTATATTTAATTTATACTTCTTAATCCGGTGTTGCTCCAATCAAAAAACATTCCAAACCTTCATTTAAAATGTACCTGATTGCACTTTTAATTCTTCAAAAGTTTCATCAGATAATGGAACTAATGGCAAACGTAATTGATTTTCAATTATTTCATGTAACTGAAGCAAAGCCTTAATTCCTGTAGGATTTCCTTCTTTAAAAACGGTTTTTAAGATATCATTTAACTTATAATGCAAATGCCTGGCTTCCTCAAAGCGATTGTCATTACATAAATTGACCATTTCACTGAATTCGGCCGGATATGCATTCGCAATTACCGAAATTACACCATGACCACCAAGCGAAACTAATGGAAGTGTCAAGGCATCATCTCCTGAAAGCACTATGAATTCCTCAGGCTTTTTTGAGATAATATCCATGATCTGCGCCAAATCACCTGATGCTTCTTTAACAGCAATGATATTACTAAATGAATTCGCAAGCTTTAAGCATGTTTCTGCCTCAAGATTTACACCAGTTCGTACAGGAACATTGTATAAGATAATCGGTAGAGGAGAGGCTTCTGCAACAGCTTTATAATGCTGGTATAAGCCTTCCTGATTGGGTTTATTATAATATGGCGTAACAGATAAAATGGCACTTATCCCTTCTAAATTAGAATGTCTGATCGTCTCAATGATACTCTGTGTATTATTGCCGCCAATACCAAGCACAATAGGCACACGATCATTAGTAACCTTTATAATTGTTTTTACAACAACTTCCTTTTCTTCTTCATTAAGTGTAGCTGTTTCTGCTGTTGTACCCAGTGCCACCAAAAAATCCACACCGCCTTCAATCACATGATTAACCAATCGTTCCAATGCGGGATAATCAACTTTCTTGTTTGCTGTAAACGGGGTAACCAGTGCGACTCCTGTTCCTTTTAATTGATTGGGAGATATCATATTAGGTGCTAATTGTTATTAAGTATGCTTAAGTAATGGATAATTTGCTTTTTAAGTTCCGGCAGGCCTTGATCTTCTTTTAATTCAATCATTAAATCGTATAATTCATTATCCAGTCCTGCTTTGCCAACTTTAAATTTGGCCTTTGATAACCGTCCGAGGTAGTCAATAGCAAAAGGTTGCTCTTTAACTAAGACGATTAACAGGTTGAAATTTTGATTTACAAACTCTGATACCGAATCTTTTTTTATTGAGTAGAAAAAGCTGAAATCAGACTTACAGGCAAAGGTGTAGGTTTGGTCGCCAATATAGTTGTCATCTCTCTTGCTTTTGTCAATATAGCCAAGAACCTGAGAAGTGATATTGTCATTCTTAAGCTCTTTTACCAGCTCTTTTACAACTTTATAGTTAGCTTCGTCACCTGCGTTGAACAGAATACCAGCGCTTGAAGCTGTTTTTAAGTTATACAATCCTCTTTGGCGCTTTGACTTGCTTAATTGCTTCTTAAGCTTGTAATTGGCTACGTTTTCTCTAAACTGTGTTATAATATTACTCATATATAAATAATCACCTGTTATTGAGTAGGTTGTTTGTTTATTATTCAATCATTTTTTTGAAATCATCTTCCGATATGATGGAAACGTTTAATTTTTCAGCCTTGGCTAGCTTACTCGGTCCAATCTTATCACCGGCAACCAGGTAGTTGGTTTTCGATGAAACGCCGCTCACATTTTTACCACCATTTTTCTCTATCAGGCCTTTGAGTTCATCACGCGAGAAACTGGTAAAACTGCCACTTACTACAAATGATAAACCATCCAATTTGGTGGAGTGACTTGCTTGTTCTTCGTCTGAAAGTTTAAACTGAAGTCCTGCTAGTTTAAGCTTTTCAATCAAACCAATATTTTTCTCCTGGCTAAAGAAGTCTGTAACACTCAAAGCAATCCTTTCACCAATCTCATCAACATTCACCAGCTCCTCCAAAGAGGCTTGCATTAGATCATCGATATTTTTGAAAGCAGATGCCAGTTTTTTTGCAACTGTTTCACCCACATACCTGATTCCCAAAGCAAATAATACACGTGCAAAATTCACTTCTTTAGATGCTTCGAGCCCTTTTAAAATGTTATCCGCAGATTTATCACCCATACGATCTAATCCTGACAATTGCATAGGATGTAACTGATATAAATCTGCTACATCTTTTATAAAGCCATTTTTATATAATAGATCAATGGTTTCACTGCCAAGGCCGTCAATATTCATAGCCTTACGCGCAATAAAATGCTCAATGCGACCTTTTACCTGTGGAGCACATGTATCTGTATTTGGGCAATAATGTGCCGCTTCACCTTCAATACGAATTAGCTTTGTATTACATTCGGGACAAAACTCAATAAACTCAATTTTAACGGAAGCAGGTTGTCGAACACTTTCATCAACACCAACAATTTTTGGAATAATTTCACCGCCTTTCTCAACATACACCATATCACCCTCATGCAGATCGAGCGAATTGATTATATCTGCATTGTGCAAGGAAGCCCGTTGAACTGTTGTCCCTGCTAAAAATACCGGATCAAGATTAGCAACAGGCGTCACAGCACCTGTGCGGCCAACCTGATATGTAACAGATTTTAGCTTTGTATAACCTTGTTCTGCTTTAAACTTGTATGAAATAGCCCATCGTGGTGATTTCGCCGTAAAGCCAAGGCTACGCTGCTGGTCAATATTGTTTACCTTAAGTACAATTCCATCAATATCGTAAGGTAAGTTGTGTCGTTCATTATCCCAATAGCTGATAAAATCCAACACTTCACTAATGTTCTTACAAACCTTTATATGTTCAGGTATTTTAAACCCCCAGGTTCTGGCTTTGTCAAGGTTAGCAGAATGCATATTGTCTGGCAAGTTTTCTCCCAACATATAATATAGAAAACAATCTAAAGGACGCTTGGCTACCTGGGCGCTATTCTGCATTTTTAATGAGCCTGCAGCTGCATTACGTGGATTAGCGAAAGGACTGTCACCATCCTGTATACGCATTTCATTTAATCGTTTGAAACCTTCATGGGGTAGGAATATCTCACCTCTGATTTCAAAACTATCCGGATAATCGCCTTTAAGAGCTAAAGGAATACTTTTAATCGTTTTCACATTCGCTGTCACATCATCTCCCTGAACACCATCGCCTCGTGTTACCGCTCTTACTAATTGTCCTTTTTTATAGGTGAGACCAATCGCCGTTCCATCGTATTTAAGTTCACAAACAATTTCAAAGGACTCATCCATCAGCTGTTTGCTTACTCTGCCATAGAAATCAGCAATTTCATCTTCGTTGTAGGTATTTCCCAAGGACAACATTGGGTATACGTGCTTTACCTGCTCAAACTCTTTATTTATATCGCTTCCAACGCGCTGTGAAGGGCTATTGGCATCGTAGAACTCAGGATGTTGTTGTTCAAGCTTAATTAACTCCTGTAATAACTGATCGAATTCATAATCAGAAATTTCCGGATCATTTAAAACGTAATATTGGTGATTATGGTGGTTTAATTGTTCTCTTAGTTGTAATATCTTATTCCCGATATCAGGCATATTGATTGCATTTATGTAAGGTTAACAAACAAAAATACAATAATATTTCATTCAAAAACGCCCAAAATAGCTAAACTTCCACCATTTCTCCATCTGAAGACTCACTACTAAAATTACGGTGTTAATTAACTTTAATGTTCATCGTTAATTATCTACACTTTATCTGATAATTCTATCTTTGCAGCGCTAAAAAATGACTTTATGATATCAGTTGACGGATTAACTGTAGAGTTTGGTGCTACAACTTTATTTAAGAACATTTCTTTTGTAATAAATGAGAAGGATCGTATTGCTTTAATGGGGAAGAATGGTGCGGGTAAATCAACACTTCTGAAGATATTGGCCGGTGCCAGAGAAGCAAATAAAGGGCATGTATCGGTTCCGAAGGATAAAGTGGTGGCCTATTTGCCTCAGCATCTAATGACCGAGGATAACCGCACCGTGTTTGAAGAAGCATCGCAGGCTTTTGCCCATATCTTTGAAATGGAAAAAGAAATAGCCTCTATAAATAAGGAACTGGAAACAAGAACTGATTACGAGTCAGAAAGTTATTATGCACTCATCGAGCAGGTTTCAACATTAAGCGAAAAGTTTTACTCCATAGAAGAAACAAACTTTGATGCCGAGGTGGAGAAAGTTCTTCAAGGCTTAGGTTTTATGCGTGAGGATTTTTCCAGACCAACCAGTGAGTTTAGTGGCGGTTGGCGAATGCGCATAGAATTAGCCAAAATTTTACTTAAAAAACCAGATTTAATATTATTGGATGAGCCAACTAACCATTTGGATATAGAATCGATTCAATGGCTGGAGGAGTTCTTAACAGATTGCGGTAAAGCGGTGATCGTCATATCACACGACCGCGCATTTGTTGATAATATAACCACACGCACCATTGAAGTAACAATGGGTCGCATTTACGATTATAAGGTCAATTACTCACAATATTTGGTATTACGACAGGAGAGACGTGAGCAACAATTAAAAGCCTACGAAGAGCAACAAAAAATGATTGCTGAAAATGAAGCATTCATCGAGCGATTCAAGGGAACATACTCTAAAACATTACAGGTGCAGAGCCGTGTAAAAATGCTTGAAAAGCTCGAACGGGTAGAGGTTGACGAAGAAGACCGCTCGTCTTTACGCTTAAAATTTCCGCCAGCACCACGCTCAGGAAATTATCCGGTAACAGCCAGCGAAGTGACAAAGTCTTATGATGATTTACTGGTCTTCGCAGATGCAT
>DIYS01000243.1 GCA_002429115.1 Saccharicrinis sp. UBA6048
GTTTTTTGGGAGATGGTCAATTTTTCTTATAATTCATTTTTTCTGAACTTCTCAATTATTTCACCCGCGATGCTTCGTTGTAGCGGGTATTGAGGCAGATTGTTCTTGTCGTACCAATAGGCTTCAGCTATTTCCTTATTATCTACCTGGATTTTTTGCATTCCATCGGCCTCTGCAATATAGCCAATCATCATAGAGCCTGAGAACGGCCAGGGTTGGCTTTTGTAAAAGCGTATGTTCTTAATGCGTATGCCTACCTCTTCTTTTGCTTCCCGGGCAATGGCATCTTCGATGGTTTCGCCAACATCAACATAACCTGCCACCAAAGAAAAACGTCCGTCGGGCCAGTTAGCTCCGCGTGCCAGTAATATCTTATCCTCGCAAAGAATAGCAACAATAATAGCTGGTGAAATGGTTGGATATTTAACCATGTTGCATGCCGGACATTTAATCGCTCTTTCCTTATTGGATATTATTGTCGAAGTCCCACATTTTCCGCAAAACTGATGTTGTTCGTACCAGTTCCTAAGATGCAGGGCAACACTAGTTGTCCAGTCCAGCTCTTTTTGAGCTAATGGATATCTAAAGTTAATTTCATACAACTCAAAAGAGCTATCAGCTTTGGGCCTACAGTCCTTACACCAAAAGCACTGATGACCATTCAGTGAAAAGAGAAAAGTATACTCATCGCCAATATTATCAAAATCTTTCACATGAGGTAAGCTGTGTGATGCTTTATTCTTTATAAGAAGCAAATGATCACCCTCAAAGTAAAACACATAATCATCATCCTGAATAACTGCTTCCGGAACAAAGGTATTATCAAACTGGTGTGGGTATATATCCTGGATCATGGGTGTTAAGCTTATTTATTCTGTTTGATGATTATTTCGAATCAAAGGTATATAAAAGCTTTGATGTTCTTTCTTTCGTATAACCCGTCAAGAACAAAAAATAAGTTGTTCAATCAACAAATCAACAAATCAACAAATCAACAAAAATTATTACTCAAACCGCATATGGTGCTTAATTTCCTTCACATGCTCAGGGGATGTCAGTTTCTCAAGTAATGTAAAAGCAACATCTATTCCGGTGGCGGGACCAGTTGATGTGATGACATTATCATCAACTACAATGCGTTGATCTAGTACATTGACACCCATTTCTGTCAATTGCTGTCGACGATGACCGCCAGATAGATCATAAGTTGTGGCTGTACGATTCTTTAAAATACCGCTCTTTCCAATTGGCATGGCACCAACACAAACCGAGGCGATGGTTTTGCCTTGTTCGTTAAACTGGCGAATTAACGCAAGGAAGCGCTCATCATAGGCATGCTCATAAAATCCGGCCTCCTCAAAGCCTCCGGGAATGGCCAATGCATCATAGTCATCTACGTTTATATCCTCAAACGCCATTTCTGGCTCAACTATCATATTCCAGGTACATTTGAGTTTAGAACGCAAGCCAGCTGTAATCACTTCAATGGGATGATCACCCTCCATGCGGGTCCAGCCAAGTACATCGGTAAATACACCGGCTTCCAATTCTTCAAATCCTTGACATAAAAAGAGTAGAACACGTTTCATAAATTGAGTTTGGACTAAAGTTATAAAAACTTTCATGATTAACGGAAGGCTTACTTGCTAAGCATCTTTGAGATGCTAAGCAAGTTGCAGGTGGAGATTCTGTACTTTTCTACTTGGATAATTTACATCAAAAACAAATAAACAATTGGAATAGCCAGTCCGATAAGTAGATACCATTTACCACGTCCGCCCAGTCCTTTTTTACCCTTAACCATAAATAAGCCTGAGATGGCGAAAAATATGAGTGCAAAGGCGAAAATATCTCCCATAATTGTCCATCCACCTACTTTATTGTAGTGTAATTTATTAATGAAGTAAATAAATGGTTTCTTGCGATGTTGTTCGTATACCACCTCACCATTTGTACTTTGATAAACACCAATGCCGCCATCAAGCATAAGCCGATAGTGCTCTTCATCAACCGGCAAAATACGCTTGATTTCCGGCAATTCATTGTTTAACGACCATGCTTGTGTAATTTCATCTTTCTTAAGATTAACAGGTAGTTGAATGGTTCCTTCTGTGGTTTCATAGGCCGGGTCTGTGCCATCCATATGATTTAGGATATAGCCTGAAATACCATAGATAATTGTTATACCCACCATTACATACCCCAGATCGCGATGGATAATTCGCAACCACTTTCTAATCTTCTTACTCTGCCAATTCATACTCCGAACCTTCAACAAAATAAATAGAATAATGGTCTTTGTTGTTAGCTTTCATCCAGGCACGCATATCCTTGATGTTGTTAATTTCCGTTGCACACGATTCGGCACTTCCATCTTCTTTTACTTTTTCATTCGCCTCATGTTCCATCTGGTCGATGTATTCTTTCGATAGTTGACGTTCTTTTAATAAACCCTTAACAATGATGGTATTGCCAACAAGATCTCTGTTAAAGCCAGTAATTTTCCCACCTGCCTCAACTCGAATGGTGAACTGCTCATTGTCGCCTAATAAAAAGCATCTTTTACCTGAGTGTTTGCAAGTGTGGGTTACGTGGCCTCTTACAATGATGTTTTTATCAACCAATTGATCGGCTTTCTCAAGGAGGTTATCAACTGAAACAACTGTGTCGGCCTGAATGTTAGTCGTTGTTTTGTTTTTTGAAGAATTTAAGCCACAAGCGAACAAGGTGCTGGCAATGAGCAACAAGCTAAAGATCTTTTTCATTATGTGTGTTTTTAGTTGTTATTTTGTGTGGGTACATTTAAATACCTTTATCAAATCTACACATTTCTGCTAAATGGGAGCTGTAAATACTGAATTGTTTGTGATGGAAAATAGATGATTAACATGTTGTTAACATATTGATGTATGCTCTATATTTAGGGCAATTTCATCCATCTGTCAACACCCTTTCTAAAACTGATTGCTTGTCCAGAATCAATCAGGAAGGGGATGTATTATGTCGCCCTTTTCAATTGTTCTGCACGATATTTGCGCAATTGCAAGGATGCTATGAAAATACTAATTTCACTTTCTCTAAGATTTTAAACTTTACGTCATGCGTGTTATAAAGAAGATTCTTCCATGGACTGTATTTATCCTTTTCGCGGCATTGATAATTGCAGGGCTTTCGTTAAAAGGGAAGATGAACGACTACCTGTCGAAAGAAATGCGGCAACAGGTGTCTCCTGAATTAAAAAGGGCCGGTAACGCTTTGGTTGATTCGTTATACAACTATCAGGCTAATGGTATGAACTACGAAATCACCTTTCTGGAATTCGGGTCAAAAGGTTGTTCTGCCTGCAGGAAGATGGAAAAAGTGATGGAAGATGTGAGAACGAATTATCCGGGCAGAGTGAATGTTGTTTTTATGAATGTATTAAAGCCCGAGGCACAACATCTCATGAAATTATTTGGCATCGTATCTATTCCAACACAGGTTCTTTTGAATAGTGAAGGGAAAGAGTTTTTCAGACATTCCGGTTTTATTGAAGCAAGAGAATTGACTTCGCAGTTTAATGTTGAGTTCAATTGATATTGATGATTAAAGTGATTGTATTTAATATACCACACCATCTGTCGGCATCCTCATAACAATTCAGTAGGGGACGGTATTGAATCATTCCAATTAATACCTCCGCAGACTCACCAATTTATGGTTATCAGGTGAAACTGGCTATTGCATTTTCAAAACGATGTTTTGAGTGGTAAAAAGTGACTTTTAATGGTCGTTGTGGATTCTGGCATCAGTAATGACATTGGGGTACCCACTGTATAAAATGGAGGATAAAAAGATTTGGAGCCGGAGCTGTAAATCTTTTAAATCTTTTCCGGAATGAATGCTAAGTGGGTCAATGAATACTGCAGCCAGCGGGGTTTTTCCTTAGTTTTTCACCTGTAGGAAAAAGTAAGTCGCCGAAGGCAAGAATGCAAGTAGCATATTTTTTTATGTCTACATTAGATGATAATTATAAGGAGATTCTCTACAGAAATATCATTTGATTTGCGTTATGTAAGCAAAAAGGCACCCTCTCGGATGCCTTTTCAGAATGTATAATTAATAATGCTACGCAGCCATTTTAAGTTCTTCTTGTTCAGCCTGCTTCTTACGCAATTTTTTTGTGTTCATTATTAGCAGGATTGAAGATGTTAATCCTAAGAATAAGAACCCAATCAGGTAATAAAGAGCTTCCTGGTACGATCCGGTTGTATCTTTCAGGTAAGAGATAATCTGAGGACCAACAATACCTGCTAATGCCCATGCTGTCAGGATATATCCGTGAATAGCACCCAGCTCTTTGGTACCAAATAAGTCACCAATAAATGCCGGAACAGTTGCAAATCCACCACCATAACAAGTTAAGATGATCAGGAATGCCACCTGGAAACCAATCTTACCTGCATCAGATACGTTACCACCAAAGAAGGTAGTCAGGTAGAAGAATGCAGCAATCTGAATAACGAAGAATGAGATGTAAGTGGCAGGACGACCAATGTAGTCAGATAAAGTAGACCATCCTAATCGGCCAAATGCGTTAAACATACTCATTAACATCACAAGTACAGCGGCAGCTTCCACCGATAGCATTACAATTTCGCGTCCCATTGAGTTGGCTACCGAAATCAATGCAATACCGCTTGTTACGTTGATAAATAAGATCGCCCATAGGAAATAGAAACGAGCTGTCTTTAACGATTGGTTGGCAGTAATATTCGAAAGGTCTTTCTTCACTTTACCTGCTTTTTCCAACTCAGCCGGGTTGTACCCTTCAGGTAACCAGTCAACCGGTGGTTTTTCAAGATATTGTGCAGCACCTAACATGATAACACCATAGATAGGGCCTAAGATTAAAAGGATTGTAGAAATCGATTCGATACCGAATGCAGGAAATACACTTTTAATCAGGTAAATCTCAATGGCAGCACCTAATCCAAATCCCATAATAGCTAATCCAGTCGCCAATCCACGGCGATCAGGGAACCATTTTACCATGGTAGAAACAGGTGTTACGTATCCCATTCCTAAACCAATACCGCCAATCATACCATAAGTGGCATACAATAGGTAAAGGTTCTCCATTTTAAGGGCTAAACCTCCTAACGTTACACCGGCACCAAAAAAGATACCAGCTACAGTCCCTGTAAAAAGAGGGCCTTTTTTCTCAACCACTTTACCCATAAATGCAGCTGATACACCAAGGAAGAAAATAGCGATACTGAATACAGTCGTAATTTGCTGTAACGACCAGCCAGCGCTAACTTGCTTCTCTACCATAGAGCCCAATTTACTCCAGGCGTAAATCGATCCGATCGACATATGTACACTTACTCCGGCAAGAGCAATGAGCCAGCGGTTTTTAACTTTTTTATTTGTTGAAGTTGTCATTTTTCTGTTTTAATCTCGTTTGTGTCTTTTGTACAGGGATATTGCTTTTAGGTTGTTCTTTAGGGCAATTAATTGCTTAATTAATTACTACTTCTTTAAAGTAGTTTTTTAATATTGAATTCGCTTTATCCAGCTGTTCAGGAGTATTGGCCTTAACACCTTTAAGTTTGTATTCCCAGCCAAGGTGTTCATATTTATGTGCGCCTAACTCATGATAAGGCTGTATTTCCAGCTTTTCTATATTGTTGTATACGCCAAGCTTCTTTCCAAGTTCATGTAAATGATCCTGATCGTCGCTATAGCCCGGAACCAATACGTAACGTAGCCAGACAGGTTTATTAATTTCATTCAGATAATTAACAAAGGCCATTGTCTTTTCATTACCCTTTCCGGTCAGTAGTTGATGTTGTTCATTGTTGATGTGTTTGATATCTAATAAGATAATATCCACAAGTTCCAATACCGCTTTTACATCATCATTTAATATGCTGCCATTGGTGTCAATACAAATATGAAAACCCTCTTCTTTCAAGGCTTTTACCACCGGAAGCAACTGTTTGGCCTGTACCAAAGGTTCGCCACCTGAAAATGTAAGACCACCTTTCTTACCAAAAAAAGGTTTTTGATTTTTAGCCATACTAACAAATTCCTCAATGGAAGTTTCTGTTCCACCTTTTAATTCGATCGTATCGGCATTGGCACAATAAAGGCACTTAAAATTACAACCCTGCAAAAACACTACCAGGCGAATACCCGGTCCATCGTAGGTGCCTAATGATTCAAATGAATGTACTCGTAACATATAGTTTTAAGTTATGAGCGAGAAGGCAGAAGGCAGAAGGAGTAAATCTCACTTCTGCCTAATCACTTCTGCCTGTTATACTGTTATTACATATTGCTATGGAAGCTTCGTGAAATAACCTCAAGCTGCTGCTCGCGAGTTAAGCGAACGAAGTTTACAGCGTAACCCGACACACGGATAGTTAACTGAGGATACTCATTTGGATTTTCCATTGCATCTTCCAATAGCTCACGGTTCAAAACGTTTACGTTCAAGTGGTGAGCCTCTTTTGAGAAGTAGGCATCCATCATAGTTACCAGGTTCTCATTACGGATGTCAGCGTCAGCACCTAATGATTTAGGGATAATGCTGAATGTATTTGAAATACCATCTAAGGCATTCTTATAGTCAAGTTTTGCTACTGAGTTCAATGAAGCAATCGCACCGTTCTTATCACGTCCGTGCATTGGGTTTGCACCAGGAGCGAAAGGAACACCTTGCTCACGTCCATCAGGAGTAGCACCAGTTTTCAATCCGTATACTACGTTTGATGTAATAGTAAGGATTGACATTGTAGGCTCAGCATTTTTGTAAGTATTTAAACCGCACAACAACTGGTTGAAGTGGTTTGAAATCTCTACAGCTAAGTTATCTACACGGTCATCATCGTTACCGTAGCATGGGAACTCACCATCAATAAGGAATTGTGATGATAAACCTTCGTCGTTACGTACAACAGTTACATTAGCGTGCTTGATAGCAGATAATGAGTCAGCAACGATAGAAAGACCTGCCATACCATATGCTAAGTTAATAGCCGGATTGGTATCAACAAATGCCATCTGGGCTTTTTCATAGTAGTACTTATCGTGCATGTAGTGGATGATGTTCATCGACTCATTGTACACACGGGCTACTTCTTTCATTGCTAATTTGTAGTTAGCCATTACTTCGTCGAAGTCAAGCTTGTCGCTCTTCAAGGCTGGGATGCCTTCAACGATTGTTTTACCTGACATCTCACAACGACCACCGTTAATTGCTAATAATAAAGTTTTAGCAAGGTTGGTACGTGCACCGAAGAACTGGATTTGCTTACCAATCTCCTGGAAAGATACACAACAAGCAATACCGTAGTCATCTGATTGACGAGTGTCAGTCATCAAGTCATCATTCTCGTATTGGATCGATGAAGTATCGATTGAAACCTGAGCACAGAACTTCTTGAATCCTTCAGGTAAAGTTTGTGACCAAAGAACTGTCATGTTTGGCTCTGGTGAAGGACCTAAGTTGTATAACGTTTGTAAGAAACGGTATGAAGTTTTAGTGATTTTGTGACGACCATCCATCAATTTTCCACCAATAGCTTCAGTTACCCAAGTTGGGTCACCAGCGAAAATCTCATTGTAAGCATTCATACGAAGGTGACGTACTACACGTAACTTCATTACGAATTGGTCAATGAATTCCTGAGCTCTTTCCTCAGTGATATTACCATTCGCCAAATCGTACTCCATGTAGATGTCAAGGAACGATGATACGTTACCCAATGACATAGCAGCACCATCCTGTTCTTTAACAGCTGAAAGGTAAGCCATGTAAACCCACTGTACAGCTTCTTGTGCTGATTCAGCCGGACGACTTAAGTCTAAACCATATTTAGCACCTAATTCTTTAATAGCAATAAGAGCTTTGATTTGCTCAGCAACTTCTTCACGCAAACGAATCTTATCGTCAGACATAGGTCCAACTAAACCTTGCATATCTGCTTTTTTAGCAGCTACCAATGCATCAATACCGTATAATGCTAAACGACGGTAGTCACCGATGATACGACCACGTGCGTAGTTATCTGGCAATCCTGTTAAGAAACCTAATGAACGGTACTTACGGATTTCGTCGGTGTATACGTCAAAAACACCATCGTTGTGAGTTTTTGCGTAGTTGCGGAAAATATCTTTAACGCGGTCAGAAACATCTAAACCTTGCTCTTCACAAGCTTTCTCTACCACAGCAATACCACCGTAAGGTTTCATTGCACGCTTCAATAGCTCATCAGTTTGCAAACCAACGATTAATTCAAGGTCTTTCTGAATATATCCAGCTTCGTGCGAAGTGATTGAAGAAACAGTTTCAGTGTCGATAGAACGAACACCATTGTTTGCTCTTTCTTCTTTAATAGCTTCAAGGCAAATATCCCAAAGCTTCTTTGTTCTTTCAGTTGGACCACTTAAGAAAGAACTGTCACCATCATAAGGAGTGATGTTTTTCTGAACAAAATCTCTAACGTTTACTTGCTCGTTCCAAGCACCTTTTTTGAACGCTTCATTAATTTTACTCATGTCTCTTAAACCTTTAATTATTTATTGTATTTCTTGTTTTTTCTTTCGATTTACAGAGGCAAAGTAAAGGGCTTTTATTTTACTGTGCAATGCTCTGTATGAGCCATAAAACAGAGTTATTTGTCTTTTATTGCAGTGGATTTTACTGGTGATTTTTAGAATTCTTACATAGTAAATTCAAATCAAAATTGTAATGTGCAGATTACAAAAGGGGTTTGAAGGTGGTATTTTGGAAGTGCAAATACTTTAATATTTCGAAATCTCTCGTTTGAAAAATGGGTGGAGATGAAAATGAAGAGTGAATATTTAATTATTTTTAACATTTCAATCGCCTTGTTGTTATTAAAGCATTCATCATTTCAGCAGAATTGTTTAAGTATGGTGCACACAAGGTCAACAAATATTCAACAATATGGATGGTGATTTAACCAATAGTTATACCTTTAATTTTTTAAACCTTTTAATTAAAAATGCAACCTATGAGTAAGTTAATTATTTTGGTGGGTATGGCATGTTTATTAGCATGTTCTCCTACTGCTAAAAAAGTTTCAATGATTCCTGATAAGTTACCAGCTGCACCTGTCGCAGAAAAAAAGGACTCTGTATTAACCGTCCATGATCATACCCGGGTTGATCCATATTTCTGGATGCGACTGACTGACGAACAAAAGAATGCTGATCAGCCGGATGTACAAACGCAAAAAGTGCTGGATTATTTAAATGCAGAGAATGCATATACAGATACCGTACTTCGAAAAACCAAAGAACTTCAGAAGACGCTATTTGATGAAATAGTGGCTCGTATTAAAAAAGACGACGAGTCGGTACCATATTATTCAAATGGGTATTGGTATTACTCCAGGTATGAAAAAGGAAAAGAATACCGGATTTACTGTCGCAAGAAGGAAACCATGGACGCACCTGAAGAAG
This sequence comes from Saccharicrinis sp. UBA6048, assembly GCA_002429115.1. Taxonomy (GTDB): domain Bacteria; phylum Bacteroidota; class Bacteroidia; order Bacteroidales; family Marinilabiliaceae; genus Carboxylicivirga. Next base: position 9,478 of record DIYS01000243.1, read on the forward strand.
TGTTCTTCGATGAAAATGAACGGGCTGAGGGACAGGCATACTATTCTTTGGGTAGCATAAGTGTTAGCAAAGACAATAAATTGATGGCTTTTGCTGAAGATTATGTGAGTCGTCGTATTTACACAATCCGCTTTAAGAATCTGGAGACTGGAGAAATATTACCTGATGAACTAACGAATGCACAAGCTGGTGGTGCCTGGGCCAATGATAATGCTACCTTTTTCTATACAACCAAGAATAAAGTGTCTTTATTAGGTGAGAAGATCTGGCGCCATAAGCTGGGAACCGAAACGGATAAGGATGTTATGGTCTATCATGAAAAAGATCCATCGTTCTATATTGGTGTTAGCAAAACTAAATCTGATAAATACATTGTTATTGAAGAAGAGGCCACATTGGTGAGTGATTACTGGATTTTGGATGCCGATAAGCCAACCGGTGATTTTAAGCAGTTTACACCGCGTGGTAATGAGCATCAGTATTACATTGAGCATTTCAACGACAAGTGGTTTATTATTACCAATCACGAGGCGACTAACTTCCGTTTGATGGAAACACCAGTTATAGCTACTGAGATGAGTAACTGGAAAGAAGTGATTCCACACAGAAAAGATGTATTGCTTGATGAAATAGAGGTGTTTGAAAATCATCTGGTGATCAGTGAGCGTAAAGACGCATTGACTCATCTGCGCATCATAGATCAAAAGTCGAAAGAGGAGCATTACCTTGATTTTGGTGAAGAAGTTTATGTGGCGTACATCGGAACGAATCCTGAATTTGGAACCGACATATTACGTTATGGCTATAGTTCAATGACGACTCCTGAATCTACCATTGACTACAATATGAGCACCAGGTCGAAAGAGGTTAAGAAAGTGCAGGAGGTTGTTGGAGGACATAGTCCGGACGAGTATGTAACGGAACGTTTGTGGGCAATTGCCCGCGATGGACAGAAGGTGCCAATGTCAGTTGTTTATAAAAAAGGCATCAAGAAAGATGGTACTGCACCATTACTATTGTATGCTTATGGTTCTTACGGAAGCACCATGGACCCGTGGTTTAGTTCAACACGATTAAGCATTCTCGACCGGGGCTTTATTTTTGTTGTGGCACATATCAGGGGTAGCCAGGCAATGGGCCGACAGTGGTACGATGATGGCAAGATGCTGAATAAGATGAATACCTTCAACGATTATATCGACTGTAGTAAGTATCTGATTGAGCAAAATTATACCTCGCCTCAACACTTGTATGCTATGGGTGGAAGTGCAGGAGGTTTATTAATGGGTGCTGTAGCTAATATGTCACCGGAACTGTATAATGGTATGGTGGCTGCTGTACCTTTTGTTGATGTGGTATCAACCATGCTCGATGAAACCATTCCTTTAACAACCAATGAGTTTGATGAATGGGGTAATCCAAAAAATAAGGAGTACTACGATTATATGTTGAGCTATTCGCCTTATGACAATGTGGAGGCGAAAGAGTATCCGAATATGTTGATCACAACCGGATTATTTGATTCACAGGTGCAGTATTGGGAGCCGGCAAAGTGGTGTGCCAAGCTGCGCGACAAAAAAACGGATGATAATATTCTGATTATGCATACCAATATGGAAGCTGGTCATGGTGGTGCATCAGGTCGTTTTAAACGTTACAAAGAAACAGCTATGAATTATGCCTTTATGATGATGCTGGAAGGAATAGACCAGTAAAAAGAATCTTCGAATAACTCAAAAGCGGGAATTAACTTAGGTTGGTTTCCGCTTTTTGTATATGGAGATTTGAATGTTTGCTTATTTGCTCATTTATTTGTGCTTTTAGAATTATTGTTATTCAGATAACCAAATATTAGCATCTTCATTAAAAACTTAGCAATAAAGACAAAAATCAACTCGCAAACATTAAAACAATTGCTAAATTTGCAGCTCAATAAAAAAACAAATTCAAAACATTCATTCATGGTTCTGTTTTTCAAGGGAGATTCAAAGCAGATTATTGCGGTAGGAACGCAAGCCGATCTTTCAGCTGATAACATTGGTAAGTTAGAGTGGCTATTTAGTGGTGCAAAGCTTTCTGATAGTAAAACGTTAGAAGGCTTTTTTGTTGGTCCACGTAAAGAAATGATTACTCCGTGGAGTACCAATGCTGTTGAGATAACCCAAAATATGGGTATTGATGGTATTGAGCGTATCGAGGAGTTTTTCGAAGTTGATTCTGAGAAAGCAGAATTTGACCCAATGCTTCAGGCGATGTATAAAGGTTTGGATGGTGAAATTTTCACCATTGATAAAGAGCCGGAGCCGATTGTTCATATCGAGGATATTGCTGCCTACAATGTGCAGGAAGGATTGGCCTTGAGTGAGGAAGAGATTAATTACCTGAATGAATTAAGTGAGCGTTTGGGGCGTAAGCTAACTGATAGCGAGGTGTTTGGCTTTTCTCAGGTTAACTCGGAGCACTGTCGTCATAAGATCTTTAACGGCATCTTCATTATCGACGGTGAAGAGAAAGAGAGCTCATTATTTAAGTTGATTAAAAAGACTTCGGCAACCAACCCGAACTTTATCGTTTCAGCTTATAAAGATAACGTAGCCTTTGTAGAAGGACCTAAAGCGATGCAATTTGCGCCGGGTCGTCAGGATACGGCAGATTTCTTCGAGACAAAAGAAATAAATACGGTTCTTTCATTAAAGGCCGAAACACATAACTTCCCAACAACAGTAGAGCCGTTTAACGGTGCTGCAACAGGTAGTGGAGGTGAGATTCGTGACCGTTTGGCTGGTGGACAAGGTTCGTTGCCATTGGCAGGTACAGCGGTATA
>DIYS01000182.1 GCA_002429115.1 Saccharicrinis sp. UBA6048
TGGATGAAACGACGATATGAATCGTAAGCAAATTTTTCGTTACCTGATTTTTCAGCAACAATTTTAACTGCGTCATCATTCATACCAAGGTTAAGAACTGTGTTCATCATACCTGGCATAGAAGCACGAGCACCTGAACGAACAGATAATAACAATGGGAAAGCCTCACCTGTAGAACCAAATTTAGCATTCATTACTTTTTCAGTTGCTGCTACACCAGCTTCAACCTCAGCTCTCATTAATTCAACGACAGCTTCTTTACCCTTTTGATTGTACTCAGTACACACCTCAGTTGTAATAGTAAAACCAGCTGGAACAGGAACCCCGATAAGGTTCATTTCAGCAAGGTTTGCACCTTTACCACCAAGTAGATTTCTCATATCAGCTTTACCTTCAGCTTGTCCGTTACCAAAGGTATAAACGCGTTTATTGCTCATACTTAGAATGTTATAAATTTATTATAAAATAGTAGTTATCAATGAATTCAAGATATTTTGAAGTAAAACACCAAAAACCCTACAAATAAACAAAAAATTTAGGAAAGAGACCACACTTAAATTTGCCTGAACGTGTTAACAAAGAATAAATACACCATCTTTTGAGCATCAATAAAAACCTTTTGCGCATTGTATCAACTCCAGGCTACTTTTTGTAGACTTTAACTATCAAATCATTAACCACGCCATATCGAACACTACTCATTTTGTCCACAATAAAAATCAGGAATTAACCGGAATATGCACAAACAATTGTTTAGCTGTACTTGTTATTTTCTATGCTTGAATTGTATCTTGCGAAGAATTTTACCAATGTAAATTGAAGCTTTAAAAATGAATCAACCAAAAAACCATATACTCGTCATATTTGGTGCCTCAGGCGACTTAACTTATCGAAAATTAGTACCTGCTGTATTTGATCTTTACGATCAGGATTTATTACCTGAGAAGTTTGCCATCCTTGGAATTGGGCGAACTGATTTAGGAAATACTGCATTTCGCTCAAAGATGAAAGAGGGCATTAAAAATTTTGCACTTAATCAACCGGATAGCGATGATAAGCTGAATAATTTCCTTGAGAAATTACATTACTTTTCATTTGACACGAAGGATCCGGATGAATATTGCTTATTAAAAGGCAAGTTGCGCGAGCTGGATGATGCCTGCGAAACAGAGAATAACTTCATCTATTATATGGCAACGCCGCCAAGTATGTACGAAATTATTCCTGAACAACTTTCGGCGCAAGGTTTGAGTGATGAATCTGTTGGGTTTAAAAGAGTCATTGTAGAGAAACCATTTGGTTACGACTTAAAAACTGCACAAAAGCTTAATAAGGCCTTACTCCAGTATTTTAATGAAGAGCAGATTTACCGTATTGACCACTACCTTGGCAAAGAAACGGTTCAGAACCTACTAGTCACTCGCTTTTCAAACGGCATTTTTGAACCACTTTGGAACCGTAATTACATTCACCATGTTGAAATTACAGGTGCTGAAAATATTGGAGTAGGAAACCGTGGCGGCTATTACGAAGGTTCAGGTGCCATGCGCGATATGATTCAAAACCATTTATTGCTATTAGTTGGACTGGTGGCTATGGAACCACCGGCGCTTATCGATTCGACGAATATCCGTAATGAAATTGCGAAGGTTTTTCATTCATTGCGCCCAATCAAAGAAGAAGATGTTTCTAAATACGCGATACGCGGACAGTATATTTCATCGCACATTAAAGGTGAGCAGGTAAAAGGCTATCGCGAAGAAGAAGGAGTTGCCGAAGACTCCAGAACGGAAACTTTTGCAGCCATTAAACTATTTATTGACAATTGGCGATGGGCTGATGTTCCGTTTTATATCCGAAGCGGCAAGATGCTGCCTACACGTGTAACAGAAATTGTTATTCACTTTAAATCTACACCTCACCATTTATTTGCCGACGACGAAAAAATCAGTAAAAATTACAATCAGCTGGTTATCCGCATTCAACCGGATGAAGGTGTGTTATTAAAATTTGGCATGAAAGTACCTGGTGCCGGTTTTAATGTACAGAATGTAAATATGGACTTCCACTACAGCGACCTTTCTGAAACTTATCTGCCAAGTGCTTATGAGCGTCTACTGTTAGATTGCATGTTAGGCGACAGCACGCTTTACCACCGCGGCGATGCCGTAGAAGCGGCATGGAAGTTTGTTGATCCAATATTAAACGCCTGGAAAAATGACGATTCAATTCCAGTACATGGCTACCCGGCTGGCACATGGGGACCGGAAGTTTGTGACGAATTAATAGAAGGTGAGGATTTGGCCTGGCGTTATCCGTGCAAAAACCTGTCGAACGACGGTAGTTATTGTGAATTGTAGATTTAAAAAGGGACAGAAGACCGAGGACGGGGGACGGAAGAAACCGGGAATTTGAAAATGAAATCGGAAACTAACTAATTAACCATGGCAACAAAGGTATTTGACTCAAAACAGGATTTAGCCCGCTACTTTGGCGATTATTTATTAAATAAATCACAAGAAGGCGAATATGTTAATATTGCTCTGTCAGGAGGAAGCACGCCTAAAGCGATCTTTAAGATACTGGCGAAGGAATACGATAAATCCATCGACTGGACAAAAATCCGTTTCTTTTGGGGTGATGAACGCTGTGTCGCACCTGATGATAGCGAAAGTAATTTTGGCATGACACGCGAACACCTGTTTGATCATGTGAAAACACGCGGAGTTAATATATATAGAGTGAAAGGTGAGTTAGCTCCGGAAGAAGCAGTCGATGACTATATTTCTATTCTCGAAGAAAACATACCGATAGTTGATGAAATTCCTCAGTTTGATATTATGCTGTTGGGTATGGGTGATGATGGACATACGGCATCTATATTTCCACACCAAGTTGGACTTTGGAACAGTGAGAACACCTGTGAATTAGCTCAACACCCTGAGACAGGACAATTCAGGGTAACAATTACAGGTAATGTCATTAATAACAGCAAGCAAATTTTCTTTTTGGTAACAGGTGAGAATAAAGCCGAAAAGGTTGATGAGATTTTAAATCAAAAAGGCGATTTCAAGCAGTATCCTGCAGCATTGGTCGATCCTGATAAAACGGTTTGGCTTTTGGATAAGAAAGCAGCTAAATTTATTAATTAGATATTAAGCCTGAGTTACCCTCAGGCTTATTCTTTTCAAAATCACTTTCCTCTCGCCTTCATCTCCAGCGGTAATAGACTATGGTAAATAAAACGGTTGACTGGTGCATCAACACCCAACTTATCGGCCAGCTTCACCACGGTACCATTCTGATAATCTATTTCCGAAGGTTTTCCCTCCCACACATCGCGGGTCAAGGAAGATGTAGAATCATAATCGACAGTATCAATTACCGCTATCGTCTTTTCAACAATCTCTGGCTTTAGATTAACACCTGCTTTTTGCGATACCGCAAATATTTCATTGAGCATTTCCACCATCATTTGTCGCGTCTCTTTAAGTTCACGCAATTCACCGTAGGTCGTTTTAGTCAATGCCAACAATGCGCTGGTACAAATAAAGATAAACTTCTTCCACACATCTGCTTCAATATCGGTCGACGCTTTACAGTGAATACCTGCATCTTTAAACAGCATACTCAACAACTGCATTCGTGAAGACAGACCACCCTCCTTCTCTCCAAATACAATCTCAGGCTTGTATCCCATATGGTTGATTACACCTGGCTTTTCAATCTTACTAAAAATACGACAGAGCCCTCCCAACACCTGTTCCGGATCAATCACCTCACACAATTCCTCAGCCGCTAATACACCATTTTGCAATGGCAATACAATGCTATTGGGATGAATAATTTGTGCAATATCATTTCGAATAGCCTTTACCTGCCATGCTTTGACAGCTACAATTATCAAATCCGGATCATCAATAGCTGTGATACAATCTGTAACAAATACATTTTTGAGATGAAAATCACCATTAATACTATTTACAAATAAGCCATTTTCCTGCATTGCCTTCAGATGTTGCCCCCGTGCTACAAAGGTCACATCATTACCTGCCTGAGCCAGCCTGGCACCAAAATAACCACATACTCCTCCTGATCCGATTATTGCTATTTTCATTTAATTACGCTTTAAATATCACACTCTATTTAATGAGTTGATCCCATATTCTTTTTTAGTATACAGCTTTATTGTGCTAAGCTACTAATTCTGCACAATTCATTCATGCTTTAAAAATGCAATTACCAACTTTTATATAAGTCATTGTAATTACTTCCAAAGTAAAAAAGCCCTTTGCTTGCGTACAAAAGGGCTTCTTTAGAAAATCAGATTTATTTACAAAGTCGTTAAATCATCATCTTTTATAAATACAATTTTAGAATTTACTTTAGATGTAACCACATTCATAAAATTCTTCAACTCTTTATAGCTCTTTGCTGAATAAGTATGTTTTTTAAACTGATAAGTCGTTACAATTTGCACTTTTCCATCTGTTATATGAGCTGAGTAGGTGAAAGCCACATTTTCTGAATTCATTCTCTTACTAATGGGCAGTTCTTCTACCTTATAGCCATCCGGTATTTCAATATTAGCTATCAATCTATTTCCTCTTAAATAAATTAAATCAATTGGTAAGCTCCTATTTTCTTGTTTGAATGGATTATCCTTTTGAGTTAAGTTAGCAAAAGGTGAAATAATTAATTGATTATCTATCTGGTCCACTCCTTGTGTGAAATCAAATTGATACAAAAACGGTTTTTCACTCTCAAACAAATTGGTAACCGTCAGATCATTTTCTATCGTTATGCCTTTATCTGAAATCTCCTTTGTGAAAGCTTCTTTATCCTTGTGAAAGTTCTGACGCTCATTCAATGCAATATATCCAGTACTTTTTGCCGTACAATTACCATTAATTTGCAAATCATCAGTATCAACATTAATCGTTAAATTAAATTCCTCCAATGATGCCACTTTATTGGCAATATTAATCCAGTTTTCACTATCCTCTTCCACCACAAACCCTCTTCCATTAATACATCGTGCCGGAATTAATTTTTCAGGGCACATATCCTCAGTCGCATCTGCAAGACGTAGCTTTCCGTCAACCTCAACAAGTATTAAAACATAATTAAACAGATTTGAATATGGGAAAGAATCGGTCACTTTTCCATTATCACGCGTACTGATTATAATTGGTTTTGCATTTAACCCTACACTATTTAAAGCACCAATCGTACTAAGGTTTATATTGCCAACATTTCCGGTAAACGTGTTATTAAACTCTTTAATGGATCGTTGGGCGTACTTCCCATAGAATCGATTCCATTTGTAGTTAAGCTTCATGTAGCTTACAATTTCATCCAGACGTTCTTTCTCCGATTTACCGATAAGGTGCCCAAACTCTTTAGCACCCCATTTTTGAGCTTTCTTTAAATACTTGCCGAATTCTTCGTGATCGAGCAATTCTTTAGCCATTGCTGGCCAAGATTCCATGTACTTTCTTGAATAACCTGAGGGATAATTGATTTCCGCCATTTGAAAGTCAATTTTTTTTATATAATCATTGCGTGAAGAAATATAGGTTTCATCCTTGAACGATGGTACATTATTAAGTCCAAACTCATAGACCATATCATTAAACTTAATCCCGGCAAAACTCCGGTCAAGTCCTTGTCTTTTATATTTTTTATAATGGTCTAACTTACCAGCTCCCTGCAAACGAAATCTATAGGAATAAAATGGGATCATATTCACCTTATACTCACTATAAATAACAGGAATGTCAGTTTGAAATTCCCAATCTCTGAAATGCGTATAATATGGAGAAGTTATACTATACTTAACGTCAATAATAGACCCTTCTTTTACTTTAGGCATCGCAAACTTCTTAGCGTACCAATATTCGTTTATGTCTTCTTTAAATATATTATCCTTTGTCAGTGCTGACTTTACTATTCTTCCGTCCTCCACATTACATGTAACTCCTTCAATATCTTCAACCCGTTCTCTATCATTTTTGCCTTTATATAGTTCTATTTCAAATTCTCCTTTATCAAATGCTGACTCATCAAATATTTTTATTCGTACATGACGGTCAAACTTGAGTTTAAAACCATTATCATCCTGTATAAACCAGAAATTTCCTTTATCAAAAAGGACAACAGCAGGTGCATCTTTCTCAAAATTGCATTCTTCAATTCTAAGGTCTGATGGATTTAATATACCAAATTTTCTTTCCTGTCCTGAACTAATCAAAACAGCACCAAGTAGTAAAATAATAAAAACAGATTTTCGCATAATATTGAGTTAGTTAAAAGTTATCATTCCTTTTTGCAAATCAGCATTTATACATGCTTTCAGAAAATTATACACCTGCGAATATTCTTCAACAGAATAACAAGCTGCATTAACTAAAAGGTGCCTGTTTATAGTGAGCTGATGGCCATTAATCAACACCTCTCGATTATAAACTCCATAGTCAGATTCAAGTCTTAAGGGTTTTATTCCTGATAAAACCTTCACGTCTTCTGGCAGATTATACGTGATCGAATCTTTTACATTTATTGGATAATCAAAACGCAGTTCTTGCGTTCGAACTTCCGGCTTTTCCAATTTCAGATAGAATGGTTTTATTGGCTTTATCAATAGCCGACCACCAACTTGCTCCACAGCATTATTTAATTGGGCATCTACCTCGAATATTATTTGAGATGAATCTCGTGACGGTCTTTTTATTCCTAATTGTTGAACATCTGTAAATTCGAATAAATCAGCATCTTCAAAGTATTCAAGCTTATCGCGCTCCTTTAACGCTTCATCCATTCCTCTTAAATAATCAAACAATGCACCTTTAACATGAGCCTCAACCTGCATAGAGTTATCGGCCCCATTAACCACATTAATATTGATATTATAATACTCTTCAACATCGGGGGGCTGCAACGCTGGAGACCGGGTTAAAGTGCCTCCTTTATTATCAATCAACAATACTGATCGATTTTGTATGAATATGCCGGCATAATTGAATGGCGCTGTTTTATCAGTACAATCCAACCAAAGTGTATCCTTCTCCATCGGAACACTTAAAATCACATGATTAAATTGCTGCGAAGGATAATCTATCTTAATATATTTTGGACGACGACCTGCATATACAAGTGTATAATTTGATTGAATACCTGCATATTCCAACAATGCTTGCATATAATTAGTTAAAGCCTTACAGTCGCCATACTTATTCTCACACACATACAACGCCGACTTGGGCTGCAACCCTCCTACTTTAAGAGATACATTGATATAACGCGTATTATCCTGAAGATATTTATATAACACCTTAACCTTATCCAGATCTGAAGAACAATTTACAATCAGTTGATCTACCTTTCATTTTTCAACATCGGTTAACGCCTTACATTCAGACTTTAAATTTGACAACCATAAGCCAAAATCCGACCAAGATTGACTACTTCCATCAACGCCATAATGAAATTCATCAGGAATTAAGATTACCTGGCTTTGTAATTCTGAACTTTGTGGCCCATATTTCTCTCGTTCGATATAATCCGGATCAGTCACTTGCCATTTTAGTTGCTTTCGACCACTCTGCACATTAATCTGAACAGGTTCAACATGTTGATCATATATCGAATAAGCAAAACCTTCAGGTATATCAACGGTGAGTGTAGCTTCCTTAACCGGAACACGACGATAAGGACGAGATCGCCAGTAAGCTAAAAAACAATAATCTTTTAATTCTTCTGTATAGCTATACTTTACCACATATGGATATCGGTTGTGTATTAACTCAAATGAAAGAATCATATTATCACTATGAAAGTACAAATACGAAGATGTATGCGCCCTCTGTATGTCTTTCTTTTTAAGTGATCTGACTTTATTTCCAAGTATATCATAAATTCCGGCATTCAGTATTTTTATCTGATTATCTTTCGAATAGGGGATTGTCACTTCTGCATACTTGGTTCCTTTTGCAGTGTTAATTTGAATATTAATAGATGTCTTCTTAACAAGCTTATTGCCCACAAGCTCAATATGGGTATGCGATTGATTGATTTGACAATCCGGTAACTGTGCAATTAGTGGTTTATTGGTGATAATAATTATCACAATTAAAAGGGGTAGGCGCATCATAATTGTTTTTTTGAAGATACATTTTTTATCCTACTTTTGTAACTATTCAGGTTCTATT
>DIYS01000015.1 GCA_002429115.1 Saccharicrinis sp. UBA6048
CATCCGCTGAAAGTAAAGTATTATAGAATCCTGCCGCTCTGGTCATATCACGTGGCACACATACATAAACCCCACGGATTGAATTAATAACCATGCTCAATGGCGAGCCACTGTGCCAGATTCCTTCCAGTCGATGCCCTCTTGTGCGTACAATAACTGGCGCTTTTTGCCCATTTTTAGTGCGGTAGCGTGTGGTTGCCAGGTCATCACTCATAGTTTGAAGTGCATACAAGAGGTAGTCGAAATATTGAATCTCAGCAATCGGACGTAATCCTCGTAAGGCCAAACCTATTCCTTTTCCTAATATCGTTGTCTCACGTATTCCGGTATCACGCACACGAAGGTCGCCGTACTTTTCCTGCATACCCTCAAGTGTCTGGTTAACGCCTCCAAGGTAGCCGGTGTCTTCACCAAATGTTACCACTTTAGGGTTATTGGCAAATATGTGATCAAAGTTATCGCGTAAAATTTCACGACCCGGAACCGTTTTTGAATTATCATCAAACAATGGAAGCTCTTCTGCCACCTTAAGGGCTGAGTTATCGTCCTCGGCATACAACCATTTACTGTAATTTTCCCAACCTTTTTCCTGGTATACTTTCACCCATGCCTTGAGGCGTGATTTCATACTATTGGGCTTCTCACAAGCTGCGCAATAATGACGAAGCACCTGACGAGCAGCGCTCAATATTTCTTTCCTGCCTAGTGATAATGAAGATTTCAGGCTATTGACGATACCATCAATTTTATCCTGTTTAATATCACTACACAAACATTCTTTTTGCGTAATAATGGCCAACAGTTCGTCACGCTCAGCTTTAAAGGCATCAGTGTAATCTTTAAACGCTTCCTTTTGCGCAGCCTTTACCTCAACAGCAGCTTCATCTTCAATTGCATCCAATTCAGAAGCATCAGCCAGATTGCTACTGATAAGCCATTGTCGCATTTGTGCAATACAATCATACTCATTTTCCCATTCCAATCGCTCACTGTTTTTATATCGTTCGTGCGATCCACTGGTTGAGTGACCAATTGGTTGCGTCAGCTCCTCAATATGAAATAATACAGGCACATGTTCTTCCCTGCATCGTTTAATACCTTCTTCATACATCTGGCAAAGACCCGCATAATCCCAACCTTTGCCTTTGTATATTAGCATCCCGGTTTTGTCGCGAGCGCCTTTTTCAAAGCCTTTCAATGCTTTACTTATGCTCTCCTTAGTGGTCTGAAACTTTTTTGGTACAGAAATACCGTAGCCATCATCCCACACGGATACCGCCAACGGAATTTGTAATACCCCGGCGGCATTTAAGGTTTCAAAAAAATGCCCCTCTGATGTACTGGCATCTCCAATGGTTCCAAAGGCTACTTCGTTACCTTTTCGGCTAAATTGCTCATACTGGTGTAATTCTGAATTATTTCGATAAAGTTTGGATGCCATGGCTAATCCTACTAAACGAGGCATCTGACCGGCTGTAGGTGAAATATCAGATGAGGTACATTTCATATCGGCCAGATTTTTCCAGTTGCCAGCCTCATCAATCAGGCGTGTACCAAAATGGTTATTGAATGAGCGTCCGCCATTATCCGGGTTAAGCTCTGTACGCGTTTCGCCATATAATTGTGCAAAAAACTCTTTGGGCGTCATCATGCCTGCAGCCAAAATAAAGGTTTGATCACGGTAATAACCTGATCGCCAATCTCCATTTTTAAACTGCTTGGCCATTGCTATTTGAGGGATTTCTTTTCCATCGCCAAAAATTCCAAACTTTGCCTTTCCTCCTAACACTTCTTTACGAGCCATTAAACTCATATTTCTGCTCACACAGGCAATCCTATAATCGGCAATTACTTCTTTTTTAAACTCAGCAAAGCTGAGCTCGCTTTCATTTAAAGACATATAAATGTGTTTAACTTTTTTAGTTGCTAGGCACAAATTTACTAAGAATGTGCCATTATCAATCGGGCAACTATCAAACATATAAGAAACACCTTTTGTTTGGTGAGAATGTACTTTTAGAAAATAAAGAGCTCTTTATCTTATTATTACTTGTGTGATTAGCTTACTTATTGATATCGTTAATTTTTTGATCGACATTTATAACAAACATTGTATCATATGAGCCATGAGTTTTATAATTCTGTTGAGTCGGAATTGAATTTCTATAAGCAATTACTAAATAAACTACCTGCATCGGTTCATATACTTGAGGTCAATGATAATTACGAAACTATGCTGCGATGGGCTACTGATAACTATGTGAATTTCACAGGCATTTCATTGAACGAGCGTGCTGAACTAGGTTTTGCCAATCCATACGATTATTATCATCCGGACGACGCCGAATCGGTTATAAAAGGCACCAGGTATATCATAGAAGGTCAAGGTGAAGAAGCCTCCTTCTTTTGCCGAATGCTCAATGAGTATCAGTCTGGTTGGGTGTTTATTAAGATCAAACCGTTTAAGACTGTCGACTCCAGAAAATTTATTATTTGTCTGGCTTTTCCAACTAAGGATGAAAACAAATTTGCCAGCCATAAATTTGACACCTATGTGCAGGAGATTGCCCGGTTGAAAAACCAGATTAAAATTAATAAGTTGTCAAAAACGGAGTGTCACGTATTCAAACTCTTAGCACAAGGTTTAAGTACGAAGGAAGTAGCTACAAAACTTAACCGTAGCTTTAACACAATTAATAACCATCGGCGCTCAATATTTAACAAGCTGGGTATCCACAAGATATCCGAGGCTGTAGCACTGGCAAAAGAATGTGGCATATAATCGCTGTGAATTATGTATCAAATAAAATCCGATCAAGACTTTTATCTCAAGCTATTAAATACGCTTCCTGCATCCATACATGTGTTGGAAATAAACAATCAGCTTGATGCGTCAGTTATTTGGGCCAATAAGAATTATGAAGAAACCACCGGCATAACGCTTAGCGAAAGGGAAAAAATTGGCTTTCTGGATCAATCAAATGTTTTTAATAAAGATGATAGTAAAGAGATAAAAGCAGCTTTTCGTCGTTTTATCAATAATGAGCATAAAAAAGAATCAATTATTGCCCGTTTTAAGGTGAGTTTCACAGATGAAAAATGGTGCTATATCAGATCTCAGAAAATAGATCTGATACCTGGAAAAACCCATATTATCAGTATCCTGTTTACACTCGAAGATGGGCTGGTGGTTAATCCGAATAAGCTGGACTACTATATTAACGAAAACAAAAGACTGCGAAATCAACTCAAACTCTCATCACTGACCAAAGCAGAAAAAAACGTGTTGCACCTATTGGGCAAAGGATTATCTACAAAAGAGACTGCCAATTACTTATGTCGAAGTTTTAATACGATTAATAATCATCGTCGATCAATATTTGTCAAACTGAATTTCCACAAAATATCGGAATTAGTTGCATTCACAAAAGATGTGGGTTTAGTATAAGCTATACTGAATATCCTAACCTGGACACGCCAGAAAAGTATCAAGAATCAAGATTTAAGTATCAAGACTATTTACAAGATGCAAACAATATTCTGCCAAATTAAACACTGCTTGCCCCGAGTTTCTCGGGGAATATCATTGATAAGATACTAATACATACATTTCCCGATTTATTGATCTTTTATTCCTAAAATGACATATTTGTGTCATTGATCAATTTTCTATCCACCACTAATTTTGCTCAAAGATGTTACAAACCTATGAGTAGATAGACTAATAATGTGGTGATTATGAAAATTTGAGCAGATGAAATATTCCATCCTAATTTTATTGCTGGTTGTAAGCATAAGTATGCGATCGCAGGAGCCTATTTTAAGCATGATGAAGATGGTTCCCCAAGTGCAGCGGATAAATCCGGCCCTCTACAATGATAGTTTGAATTACATTAGTCTTCCGGGAATCAGTAATTTCAATTTTGAGCTTGAAGCACAAGGTCTCAAACTCAACGATGTAAGCAATAGTTTGTATGATAATGATGATGCCGCAGCCATTTGGGATGATTTAGCGGAATCGCTTAGTAGTAATAATTCAATCGCCTTTAATGCCAAAACAACCATTTTAGGCTTAGGAATTAAAATTAAAAATGGGTTTTTCTCGTTTGAAGCTATCCACAGAACATCTGGTCAGATTCAGTTCTCCAATTCCTTTGCCGACTTACGGTATATCCAGTCTGATTTTGTTATTCCTTCCGGAGAAATTAATAGTCAACCAGAACTAGAAATCGATGCATTAAGCTACAACGAATACAAGTTTGGCTACGCACACCAAATAACTCCTAAACTAAGAGTTGGCGCTTCTTTTAAATTCTTAAGTGGCATCAGCTATGTTGATTCAGAAGACATGGGTATTGACATTCAATACAATGAAGAGACAGGAGGTCTTATACAGACCAAAGGTCAGTTGGCCATCTCTGGTCCTTTTGATTATAGTCATAATAATAACCATAGTGTCAATGACATTTCATTCAAAAACAATCTATCGGTTAATGACCTGCTCATAACCAACAATACAGGATTAGCGTTTGATTTTGGCGCTAATTACGACATCACTGATAAACTAAACATCAATGTGGCCATCACTGAAATCGGATCTATCAAATGGAAATCGTATAACTTATACGAATCGAACCAGACGTTTGTATTGGATCAAAACACAGTACTACAAGGAACTAATATGGGAAGTTTTATGGCCGACTCATTGAGTAAAGCCCTTGAACTTAAAGTTGAAAACACAAGTAAAAAACAAAAACTAAACACGACACTAAATACCAATATTAACTACCAATTACTAAAATGGTTAAAACTTGGGGTTAATTACTCGTCTACATCTGTATACGATGATCGTCATAATCAGATGACGTTTATGGCTGATTTTTCTAGAAAAGAATTTTCAGCTTTCATCATCGGTTACAGCATATCCAACATTAATGGTAATTCGCTCAACCTGGGTACTTCGGCCAGGCTATTAAAAGTGATTCAATTCTATGCCTTTGCCGATAAGATGGAAAATATGTTTAAAGATAGTTCCGAAGTCTCATCATTAAGTATCAGGGGCGGAATTAATGTCGTCTTTTAGAATATCAGACATACTCAACATTCAGTCTGAGTTCGATATTATGTTTCGAATCAGGTTATTAAATAAACAAATAATACTACCAGCCCTATTTTTTAACCAAACCTATAACCCTAACTAATAACTCTTTGAAATTAGAAGCATCTTCATAAAATGGAACATGACCACAGTGAGGTATTACATGCACCTCACCTCCCAAAAGCGGAATATCAATATTAGTCACCTCATCAAGATTGTAAAGAAGTTCTTTGCCGCCATAAATCATAGCAGTAGGAACCGAATTTTGATTAATCAGCTCAAACTGATCCGTATAGCTTTGATCTTCTATTTCTTTAGCCAGGTATTCACGTGTTAAAGGATCAGATTTTATTAGTTGCTGTTTGAAATAATCATCTGGTGGAAAATCCGGTGCATACATGGCCGCATTCATCTTATCAATATCTGAAGCTGTGATATCAGGCTTGAAAAACAAAGGGAAAACCGGACTTGGTAAAAACACAGACATATTCAAGGGTTTCGAAGCAGGATATGAACAGGTTAAAACAATGCCTTTAATTTCAATCTCACATTTCAATAATTCAATGGCAATGTTACCTCCTAAGCTATGTCCAACAACTATAACATCAGTAATTTCATTCTTTTTACAAAAGACAGCTAATTTTTTTGCTTGCTCAGATATTACATAGTCCTTTTCCGGATCGTTTGAAAAGTCAGAATCACCATAACCTATCAGATCAGGCGCATACATCGTAAACTCTCTTTGTAATTGTGAATCATTTAATTGTTTTAAGAAGGAGTCAGAATCTAACGAGTTTCCGTGCAAAAAGAGCAAATTAGTATTTCCTTCTCCTGCTTTATAACAGGCCATTGATAAGCCATTTACTTCAACCTTGTGCTTTTCCATCTTTCCTTATCTAAATTACACCTAAGAGACAATCAAACTTTTCAATCTATTGCTTTGTTTTCCTATAAACCTGTTTCCAAAAATTTACGTCGAAATCAGGTTATAAACAAATTTTAGTACTTTTGTACCGAAATAAAAAAGGGAAAGCATATGTGGCCTGTATTATTATTGAGTATTGTATTAATGGGGATTGTTTTTGTACTGATGGCTATCAGAATCATTTTACAGAAAAACGGCAAATTCCCAAACTCCCATATCGGTGGAAATAAAGCGCTTAACGAGAAGGGTATTACCTGTGCAACCACACAAGATAAGCTGGCCAGAAAAGAAGCTTTCAAGATTAAGCCCTTAAAACTGGATGGGGAATATGAGAGTAGAACAACCAGCTGCTAAAATAAAAGAGGATTTCCCCGAAACGAACTCCTCTTTTACATTCATTCTACCCAAACCCAACACTCTAATTTCATAAACAATACTTTCACTTACCACATTCATAGTCAAGCATATTGCCCTCCATTCTAAGATGCAAGTTAAGACCGTAAAAGTGACTTGTCAAGGTGAGTTTCAGGAAGATATTCTGTGCGATTACTCTATAATCGTCTGCTTAAACCCTTCAGTAAATCGAATTTCAAAAGTTTCGGCATCGCCATCTAAAATAAAGTAGGCCTCCAGATCATTATTGGCTTGGGCAATAGCCATGCTCTTTTCGTAACCAAGCACCATAAATGCAGTGGCATAAGCATCGGCTGTCATGCAATCGGGCGCCAGCACCGATACACCAAGCAGCTGATGTTCTACCGGATAACCCGTAAACGGACTGATGGTATGCGCGTACTTTTTTCCTCCTTTGATATAAAAATTTCGATAATTACCTGAAGAGGCCAGTGCCGTATTCGAGATACCAATTATTTCCTGCAACTCACGATTTTGCACAACAGGATCATCAATTGGTTTATCAATACCAACACGCCAGTTCGTTTTCTTTTGGTTCACGCCTTTCACTCGCATCTCACCACCAATTTCCACCATGTAATTTTCAACATTGAATGTTTCGAGCAAATCAGCCACAACATCCACAGCAAATCCTTTTGCTATGGCACTGCCATCCAGCATTATCTCGGGTTTATTTTTCACAATGAGATCATTTTCCAGCCTTACCATATCCATTCCCACATAAGGCATTATTGAATCGATTATCGCCTGAGTAACACTATCTTTTTTCGAAAAACCAAAACCCCAGGCATTCACCAAAGGTGCCACCGTCATATCAAAAGCTCCGCCGGTAGCAGCCGTAATTTCTTTCGCCCGCTTAAATACTTGCCGAAAATACGCATCCGTTTCGTTTGAGGTATTTCGATTAATCTTACTAATGGTTGATGTTTCCTTGTAAGTTGACAT
Organism: Saccharicrinis sp. UBA6048; assembly: GCA_002429115.1. GTDB lineage: Bacteria > Bacteroidota > Bacteroidia > Bacteroidales > Marinilabiliaceae > Carboxylicivirga. The sequence continues at coordinate 7,383 of DIYS01000015.1, forward strand.
GGACCAGTCAAAGGCATTTAAGGTAGTTCGTATGGTATCAGATAAATCCTCTGCACTTTCATAAGTCATGTGGTAGATGGTACCAAAAATAAGCCCTTCTGTGCGTATGTATTCCTTCTTAGGCTGACAGGAAATTGATGAAATTATAACAAGAGCAACTAATGCAATGCGCGTATATTGTTTCATTTGAGAATCTTTTTTGGCAAAGGTGAGAAATCAGGCTCTAATACCAAAATTACATTGAAGTTAGCGTTATTATTTTGGTATAATTATGAAATAGAAAGGATCGTATCTTTATTTGTGGGCTGCAAATAAAGATACGATCCTTTGATTCTTAGTCTATAAAAACAAGTGATTATTTACCGTAGGTGTATTTCACTTTGTTCAGCGTTTCCGTTGTTTGAATTGGGCTCAAGCGGAAATTGAACGTATACTCCCCTGCCGGCACTCTGTATTGAGGATGCGCCTGTGCACGCCAGCCCCAAGTTGTATCGCCGCCTACTCCCATATGTTTATGATCGAGACATACAGATATTTGTTCTCCCGGTTGTATATCGGTTCCATGCGCCATCTGACGCTGTCCCTTATGTTCGAGTTCTTTGAAATCAAATTGTTGCACGTTAAAAGCCAATGTTTGCTCTGCAACGATTAAAATACCCTTACCAGCCTCGTTGGTTAAAGTGAACCAGCTCACATCTTCTTTAAGACCTGTTTCCTGTGGCCTTACATATGGATAGTACTGATCCCAGACTTTACCACTATACACACCTTTTTTCATACCGGATTTACGATCGGCATAACTTTCGAGTGGTCCTCGCCCATACCATTGTAAGTTGTCAAACGCGGCATCTGTTTTAAACGCCAAACCAACGCGTGGTATATCAGGTAAAGTATCATTAATGCTAAAGTTGGCACTCACCTCAATATCTCCATTTTCAAACACCTGATACGTTGTGGTCACGAATGAGTTTTCCTGACTCAAAGCCTGTTTAATAATCAGCTCAACCCGATCATTCTCTTTTTTGATCTTCGTATCAACCGCCTGCCAGTCGACATTTTTCCACGACGCACATTTTTGAGTCATTCCCCAGGCCAGATCATTCTCTGTTGGAGCACGCCAAAAATTAGGCTGCAATGGTGCTTCCAGCATTTCCTCACCCTCAATAATCCAATTGGTCATTTCACCACTTTGCTTGTTAAATACAACACTGTACTGCTTATTGGCAATAACAATCTGATTACCTTTTTCTTTTACTTTTAGTGATGATTTTGATGGCGATGCACCTTCCTTACCAAAGGATTCAACCACAAACTGATCCCACCCCGTTTCATGTCCATTCTCTAATAATGCTGATGCCTTTTTCTGGCTTATTGTAAAAGTAATCAGGTACTCACCACCAAGCTTTGAGGTCAATTTGCCATAATCAACTGAGAAGGCAACCGTATCTTGCGGAGCTACCACTGGCATATCAATGGACTTGCGTTCCACCACTTCGCCATAATAAGTAATCGTGTAACTCAACTCATAATTATCTGTTCCTATGAAATTAAAACGATTCCATAGCTTGAATTCACCTTTAGATGCATCTGTTTCCAATACTTTTAAGGGCTGATACACTTTTTTTACCTCGTAAATATGAGGATTCGGCTTTCGATCACTGGTTACCAAACCATTGGCACAAAAGGATGAATCGTTGCTTATTCCCACATAACCCAAATCACCACCATAGGCATAATACGACTTACCTTCATCATCTTTGGCTGTAAAGGTTTGATCGGCCCAATCCCAGATAAAACCACCTTGCAGACTTGGCTCACTATCAATCAAATCCCAATATCCTTGCAGGTTACCAACCGAATTTCCCATCGCGTGGGCATACTCACAAAGAATGTATGGCTTTTTGTAATCGCCTTCAATATATTCGCGCATCCAATCAATGGTAGCATACATAGGTGCGGTAATATCGGTATGATCTTTTGAACGTGCTTGCTCATACTGCACCGGACGTGAGTTGTCCCTTGATTTAATCCAGGCATACGTTTTTTCGAAATTAATACCATCTCCTGCTTCATTACCCAACGACCAGGTTATAATGCTTGGATGATTTTTTGTTCGTTCCAGCATGCGCTGTGTCCGGTTCATATGGGTGGCTAACCATGCTGTATCTTTCGCTAAAGATTCCTCACCATATCCCATGCCGTGCGACTCAATATTCGCCTCGTCCACCACATACATGCCGTACTCATCGCATAGCTCATACAAGCATGCCATATTCGGATAATGTGAAGCTCTTACGGCATTGATATTATGCGCCTGCATCAGTCGAATATCATTGATCATATCCGCTTCACTCAAAATATTGCCATTAATTGCTGAATGCTCATGTCGGTTGACTCCACGAATAGTTACAGGCTGACCATTAACTAATAACTGACGATTTTTAATCTCGGAAGTTCTGAACCCTATACTTCGCACAGTTGACTCCAAGACATTCATTTTAGAATCAGAAAGCGTGATACGCAGATTATATAAATCAGGCGTTTCGGCAGTCCATTTTCTAACGTTTTTTATTGGCTGATCCAATGCAATATTCAAGTCGGCTTGAGTGCCTTTGGCCACTTGTTTCTTTTGAGCTATGAGTTTATCACCATCAAAAAGCTCAATTGAGACGTTTAACTTTTCCTTTGTTGCGCGCTGCAATTCAACATCCACATTTAGTGTTCCATCGGTATACTCATTCGTGAGTGAAGCATGTACAAAAAAATCACGCAAATGATCAGGCGTACGTGCTACCAAATAAACATCACGTTCAATACCACTCATCTTCCACATATCCTGATCTTCGAGGTATGAACCACTGCAGAATCGGTACAATTCTACTGCCAGGTCATTTTCTCCATCCTGCAGATATGGTGTGATATCAAATTCCATTGGTGTTTTAGATCCTTCTCCATAACCCACTTTTTGCCCGTTAACCCACAAATACATTGCTGAGTTAACCGCACCATAATGAATAATCACCTGCTGATCTTTCCAATCTGCAGGAATTGTAAACTTGCGTTTGTACGAACCGATTGGATTATGGTCGTATGGCACAAACGGTGGATTTGGCTCAAACGGATAAGGCACATCGGTATAAATTGGCGCCGAATAACCTTGTAGCTCTATATTTGATGGAACTTTGATAGTATCCCAATGACTTATATTATAATCTGGCTTATAAAAGTTCTTTGGCCTCTTGGTAGGTGTCACCGACCATTTAAATTTCCAGATGCCATTTAGTGACTGATAACGATCAGATTGCTGCCAGCTTTTGTTCATGGCATCCTCCGGATTAGTATACACATGAAAGATAGCATGGGGTTCCATCATATTGATTGAAAATACATTGGGATCTTCCCAGTCTTGTAGCTTTTGTCCGTGACCGAATTGAGCCACACAAAGCAGTAGTATTATAGATAGTAATCGGTTCATCGAATTATATTTTAAGTTTTTCCCGCTGATTACGCTGATTAACGCAGAAACTGATGTTCGTGAGAATTTTATTCTCTCAACCGCCTGCGGGAGCTATTTTTTTACCAATTGATTTAATCTTCTAGAACAACATTAAAATATGTGCCGCACTCCAGCTAAAATGACTGGCATTAAGTCCTTCTTTGGTTAACGGATGATAGTTTTCACGGATTGGCTCCTGTGTGAATGCCAATCCTTGTGCACTCTCAACCATCTTTTGAGCCATTTGTCGCGCTTCTGTTTCAAAGCCATAGTTATTCATACCAACAATACCAAAATACGCCTGATCGAGCCACACTGGTCCTCTCCAATAGCCTTTCTGTGGATTAAATTTCTCGTGCGCTGCACTTAGTGTTGGAAATGGCATTGGTGTATTAAATCGAGCTGGATCCATAATTACTTTCACCACCTGGGCAGCCTGATCTGCATTGGCCACCTGATTATAAAGTGGTGCCCATCCTTCCGGCCCCTGAATGCGAATTTTGTCTTGACTTTTCAATTCGACATCATAGAAGAAACCATCTTCCTCACAATACATCACATCCTGAATCTGTATGTTTAATAACTCTGCTTCAGCTGCATATTTCTCAGCCGTTTCTGCATCTCCCAGAATATTTGCAATTTCCTGTATGAATCTTTTTTCCTCAACCAAGTAGGCATTCAAATCAACCGACTCCTGGTTAAGCGAATAAGCGCCTTTGCTGTTTTCGATGATTTCTGCATCATCAAAGCGAACTGCATTATCCATACCACTTTCCCAAGCCGCAGCGATGCGCGTTCCATCGGTTGAACCGTATTCGCACAAGCCATTTTGATCATGATCACGATTAATGTACCACCATTCATGATACTTTAATAGTTTTGGATACAGCTCTTTTAAAAAATCGATATCCTGAGTTTCCTTGTAAACTTCGTAAATACACCATCCCGATAGGGGTGCTTTCGTATTGCGCCAGTTGACGCCTTCAATACTCAAATCACGGAAGAAACAATCGGCAATCATGCCTGATTCATTCTGATAATCGTACATGGCTCTGATCTGATCTTTAGCCAACTCTCCTTCGAATGGCGCAATGGCAACGGCATGTTTCCACGAGTCCCAGGCCCAAAGCCCCTGAAAGTATGTAGCTGAATAAGATGGAACAATACCCTGATGAAGAATATCACCAGCGGCACTTCTCCAGTTATGAACCAGCGTCAAAAGTGATTTAACAGCCAGCCTATCGTATTTTTTCACATCAAGAATTGCATCTACCGAACCCTTATTCAATCGATCTATATATCCGTTCCATCGCTTTTCATTCTCAACAAACAATTGTCCGGCATTTTGAATCAGCTGTTGTGCCTTTGCCAAATAAACCTGTGATTCTTCCTGATTAAAAGTATAAGAGAACGTAGCAGCCATCTTATGCACTTCTGAATTGTTCAGCACCACTGCCGGCTCAAGTACCGAGTAACATGTATCAGATAATGTTATATCATTGCCTGCGAATTGCAGGTTTGCCTGCTCCTTATCATTGATATTGATCTGTAAGCCATTATCAACTGCGCGAATACCTTTTTGAACACCTTCATAGATATCACCTTTCCAGCCGAATTGAATCGTTCGTTTAGCTCCTGAATTTGTGATATCAGCTTTAATTATTGTGGTACGTTCATTGGCATTAAACAGGTAAAGATTAACATCCAAATCATACACTTTAAACGACTGTTGCAATACACCCGGATAGAAGGTATTCTTTATATTCGTTGCACCAGACAAATCCAATAGCTTATCGTTGTCGACATCTTTTATCTGTAAACCGATAATTGAAGGACTCAACCAATAACTCTCCTGCTGACGCATTAAATACGGTCCGGCAAAACTGCCTAGTAGCGCTTTTTTATCATCTTTTTGCAAACTAAACGAATGCCAGGTGCCTAAATCTGAGAACGATGAAACGCCGTATTGGAATGGTGTTTCAATGGTACCTTTTACATCTAATACATCTGGATAGCTGTAGCGTGTTAGCTGTTCGGTTTGAACGGTTGACTTACACGAGAATAATGTTAAGACGATGAGAAATCCGGTGATCGATTTTTTAATCATAGTTGAACTGTTTGAATATTTTTCAATTACGAAAATGCATAGCGATCAGGCAAAAACAAAAATTCTTACCTATACCCTGACTATACACGTTTAGCAAGTTCAATTAAACGCTGTTTATATGCAAGTTATGTAGAATTCGAAAGATTGTTATATGGCAAATTTAAAAGCTAATGTAGGGGTGTAACTCTACAAGATATTCGCATTTAAAGTAGAAATGATGAAGTATTAATGGATCACCACGAAGTAACGAAGAATACTAAGAAACTTTGTAAACTTCTTTCTTTGTGAACTTTGAGTCTCTTGGTGGTAAAAATAAAAACGTTAACTCTACATCCAATCAAAGTTTCATGATAAAATCTTTAATGGAATCACCTTTAGCAATATCTAGTTTCTTACGTAGACGGTAACGACTCATCTCAATGGATTTAACCTCGATATGGTGCTTTTCAGCCATTTCTTTCGAAGTTAAGTTGTTTCTGATATCAATAATCAGCTGTATCTCTCTCTCGGTCAGCTTTGGGTATTTATCCTGTAGTCGATATCTGAAGTCCTTTACAAATTCTTCGGATAAAAGATTGCTCTTTGCTTCCTGGGTGAGCACATTTTCAAACTTTTTCCAGGCCTCTTTTACTTCTTTGGAGTTTGATTTGCTCACGCTTAAAGCCACTGACTTAAGCATTTCATTTCGCTTCGACATGGTTAAGGCCAAGGTATCAATGGCCTCGTCTCTATAGGCCAGCTTACTGGTTAATTCAGCCTGTTTCTGTTCCTTTTCTTCCAGTTCGTTATTGAGCAATCGCTGACGCTTTAACGCTTTGTTAATTCTCGCCCTGAATATCATAAAAAACACCACCAACAATATAACTGACAAAGCAATAATCAGGTAGGTTAGAATACGTCGGTTATGCTGTATCTCCTTGGCTTGTTTGAGTAATTGCTCATCCTGCGCAATCTTTTCGTTTTGCGCATCCAACAGGAAATTCATCACATTTTTAACTTCCTTATTATTGATCTTCTCATACAGCTCCATGTATTTGCTCTGGAAGCGAAAAGCTGCTTTTGAGTTACCCACCAACCATTCAAATTGATAGCGTACCTGATAGTATTCGATCAGGCTAAAGCTATAGTTGGTTTGATAACTGAGCTCTTCAGCTTTTTGCAGAGCCTCGGCACATTTATCCAGTTGCCGGGTTTTAAGATACACGTTTGATAATATGGCATAGGATTCTAACAAGGCCGATGCATTGCCTGTACTATTGGCAATGGAAGCATTCAGGTATTCTTCTGCTTTGGCCCAGTTTTCCTGATGATAATAAACGTTGCCTATATTGGTTTCTAGCGTAGACCGAAGGCTTTTAAAACGTCCATTCTGATTATTCAAAAGAAACAATGCCTGACGAAAATACCCAAGTGCTTTATGGTACTGCCCGGCATTTAACACATCTAATCCTAGTGCATTGGTGTATCGAATTTCACTTCTCGTGTCTTTTCTCCGCTGCGCCGTTTTTAATGCTTCTTTATGAAATGGTTCAGCAAGCGTTTCATTACCCATATCAAAATAAACCCACCCAATAGTCGCCAGCAGATCCTGATACACAAGGTTCGTATCTGTTTCGGCAAACAGCTCTTTCCCTTTTAAACCATAAAACAGTGCCGTATGATACTCATGCTTGTATAAATAGGATTGAGCCAGGTTCCAATAGACCAATGCTTTTTCCCGGATGTCTTCCCCCTCAAGGTCGGTCAATACCTTTTGCGAAATAAGAATACTGCTGTCGGGTTTAGTTTCCTGCAGTTGTTCCGCCTTTTGCAGTTGCTGGTGTATAGTTTGTCCATTGAGCGGCAGTAACAAGCCTAAACCGATAATTATGGACAAATAAAGCTTCATAGATGTGGTGAATTTTGTTGATGCAATTTAATGATTATAATTATTCAAAAAATGGAAGGATCACATCTTTATTTACATATCGCGAATAAAGATACGATCCTTTTTGCGGTCTGATTTATACTCCATAAAAAAAGCCCCAAACTGGGGCTTTTTAAGTATTATTTATGATCCGAAATCATCGAAGTCAACCATCTCATCCGGTACTCCAAGATCGTACAGCATTTTTGTTACTGCGTCGTTCATCATCGGAGGTCCACATAAGTAGTATTCCACATCTTCCGGCTCTTCATGCTTACTTAAGTACTCGTCATGAATCACCTGGTGGATAAAGCCTGTTGCACCATCCCAGTTATCTTCCGGTAATGGCTCAGACAGGGCAATGGTGAATTTAAAGTTCGGGAACTCTTTCTCGATCGCGCGGAAGTGATCTTCGTAGAAAATCTCTTTACGCGAACGTGCTCCGTACCAGAAAGTGGCCTTACGACCTGTTTTCAGGGTGTGGAACAGGTGGAAAATGTGCGAACGCATTGGCGCCATACCAGCACCACCACCAATAAACATCATCTCACGATCGGTTTCCTTAATAAAGAACTCACCGTAAGGACCAGAAACAGTTACCTTATCGCCCGGCTTACGTGAGAAGATAAATGAAGAACAAATACCAGGATTCACCTTCTGGAATCCGCCCGCTACACGATCCCATGGAGGCGTAGCAATACGGATGTTCAACATCACAATGTTACCTTCTGCAGGGTGGTTAGCCATTGAGTAGGCACGGTATGTTGGCTCCGGATTCTTCATCTTAAGATCGAACATGCCGAATTTCTCCCATTCGCCACGGTATTCATCTTCGATGTCCATATCCTTGAAGTCCACATCAATTTTAGGCACGTCAATCTGGATGTAACCACCCGATTTAAAGTCTAAGATTTCACCTTCTGGCAACTTCACCACAAATTCCTTAATAAAGGTTGCCTGTCCATCGTTAGATACCACTTCACACTCCCATTTCTTGATACCCATAATTTCCTGAGGTATCTGCATAGCCATGTCTTCTTTCACCTTTACCTGACAAGCTAAACGCCAGTTGTTGGCTTGCTCCTTACGGGTAAAGTAGCCTGTTTCGGTAGGTAAAATTGAACCTGCACCACTATCAACCTGACAGCGACACATGGCACATGTACCACCTCCACCACAAGCTGAAGGAAGGAAGATTTTATTATCACCCAAAGCCGAAAGCAAGGTCTGACCCGGGTCTACCACCAATTCTTTTTCGCCATCGTTAATATTGATGGTTACTTCGCCCGATGGCATCAGTTTTTTCTTAGCGTACAATAGAATCGACACCAGGGCAAGGATCACCACAAGGAAAATCGCTATACTGGTAAGAATGACCATCGTACTATTTACTGCTAATACTATCATTTCTAATACGTTTTACTTTTTACAACTGAATACCCATGAAACTCATAAATGCCACACCCATCAAGCCAGTTACAATAAACGTAATACCTAAGCCACGCAATGGCGCTGGTATGTCAGAATATTGAATTTTCTCGCGGATGGCCGCAATACCAACAATTGCCAGTAACCAACCAATACCCGAACCAAATCCGAATACAGTTGCTTCACCAAGGTTAGCATATTCGCGCTCTTGCATAAACAACGAACCACCTAGGATGGCACAGTTTACAGCAATCAGCGGTAAGAAGATACCCAGTTGAGTATAAAGTGTAGGTGCAAATTTTTCAACCACCATTTCCACCAACTGCACCATAGATGCAATTACGGCGATAAACATGATAAAGCTTAAGAAGCTTAAATCAAAGTTTGCAAAAAGAGGTTCCTGAACACCTAATAAGTTGTCTAACCATACCAAGGCACCTTCGCTTAACACATAATCATTAAGCAAGTAGTTCACCGGCACGGTGATACTTAGTACAAAAGTCACAGCCAATCCAAGACCAAAAGAGGTATTCACGGTTTTTGATACTGCCAGGTACGAACACATACCAAAGAAGTAGGCAAATACCATGTTATCAATAAAGATTGACCGGATAAATATATTTATATAATCCATTTTTCTGCTTTTTTACAATTACGACTCTATCAAATCTTTATCTCTTGAACGCTGTACCCAGATGATAATACCCACTACAATCAAAGCCATTGGAGGTAGAATCATGAAACCGTTGTTAGCATATCCCCATTGATAGAAGATATCCGGTACAATTTGAATGGCTCCGATACCTGGTAAAGTAAGGAATCCGGTTCCTAATAGCTCGCGGAAGAAAGCTACCACGATCAGGATAAAACCGTATCCGGCACCGTTACCAATACCATCAAGTACTGCAGGCCATGGTTTGTTACCCAAAGCAAAGGCTTCCAGTCGTCCCATGATGATACAGTTGGTAATAATCAGCCCAACAAATACCGAGAGCTGCAAACTTACCTCATAGGCAAAGGCTTTCAGCACCTGGTCAACAATAATTACCAATGATGCCACCACTACCAACTGCACGATAATACGAATACGCGAAGGAATGGTGTTGCGCAACAATGATATAATCAGGTTAGAGAATACTGTTACAAACATAACAGAGATTGACAATACGATTGCCGGCTCTAATTTTACTGTTACCGCTAATGCAGAACAGATACCCAATACCTGAATCGTAATCGGGTTTTGTGCTCCCAGAGGAGTTGTAATCAGCTTCAGGTTCTTGGCTGAGAACAATGGTTCTTTTTCACTACTCATCGTCACAATATTTTAGTTCTTTAAAAACTTTTCATAACCACTCAGGCAGTCTTGCAACATGGTACCTACACCAACACTGGTAATAGTACCACCAGAGATACCATCCACTTTGTGAAGGTCGCCCTGCGACTGTCCTTTTTTCACCACTTCGATAGAAGCAAAAGTGCCGTTCTCGTCAAACAACTTTTTGCCTTTGAAAGGGTCACGGAACATTGGAGTTGTAATTTCTGCTCCCAGTCCAGGTGTTTCACCTTTGTGACCGAAAGTAGCACCGAAAACAGTGTTCTTGTCTTCATCTAAGGATACATACCCCCAGATAGGGCCCCAAAGACCTTTACCTCTTACCGGAATCACATATTTAGTGTCTCCGTTATCAAGTTTACATTCATAAATCGGGTAAGCACGCTCAGTACCGGTTTTCTTAACCTCTTTGGCCATGTCAACTGTAAAGGCATCTAAACCACTTTGCTTCTCGCCATTGTTATTAACAACGTAAGCATTCGCCCCGATGTATTTCTCGTATTTTGCTTCAGCATCAGCTGCTGTACTCTCAATCTGTACCGATTTCAGGATGTCCATCTTTTTGGCCACAGCCGCATTTTTATCCTGCATTGGTTTTAACGATTGTGCTAAGAACGCCAAAATGGCCGCTACCACAATCACCATAACAGATGCGTACAGAAAAGTATAAGTATTTCCTTGTCTATCCATTTTACTAATTATTTAGGCAGCTACTTTAGCTCGTTTTAAACGACGTTTGATATTTCCTTGTACCACATAGTGGTCGATAAGTGGCGCGAATGTGTTCATCAATAAGATGGCCAACATTACTCCTTCCGGATAAGCCGGGTTGAATACACGTACCATAACGGCTAAGAATCCAATCAGGAATCCGTAAATCCACTTTCCTTTTTCAGTTCGGGTTGCCGATACTGGGTCAGTTGCCATAAATACAGCACCGAAAGCAAATCCACCTAATAATAAGTGATGAAGTGCATCTACCTGCATTAACTCATTGGCTCCCCACAGGTTGAATAACAAGCCCATTACGTAACCACCTGCAAAAACTGAAGCCATAATCTTCCAGCTTCCAATACCAGTATAAATAAGGATAATTGCTCCGATTAAAATGGCTAGTGTTGATGTTTCACCGATAGAACCAGGAATCATACCTACAAAACTATGCCAGATATCAAAAGCTCCACCTTCAGCAAACTTGGTCATGTTACCGCTGGCAGCATCACCAAGGGCAGTTGCTCCTGAGAAACCATCAACAATACCTTCGCCTTTATCTAAACAAGAGATCCAAACTTTATCACCCGACATTTTTGACGGATATGCAAAGAATAAAAAGGCACGTGCTACTAAAGCCGGGTTCCAGATATTCATACCTGTACCACCAAATACCTCTTTACCGATGACTACTGCAAAAATTGTTGCTACAGCCACCATCCATAGTGGAATATCAACCGGTAACACCAATGGAATTAGCATACCCGATACAAGGAAACCTTCCTGCACTTCGTGGCCACGCATTTGAGCAAACATAAACTCAACACCCAAACCAACACCGTATGATACAATGACGATAGGCAATACTTTTAAGGCACCATGTCCAATCATTTCCCAGAATGTGGCATCCTGCCCCAAAGCAAGGAAATGCTGGTAGCCTGTATTCCAAATACCAAATAGCAATGCCGGAATTAAAGCCTTCACAACAATTGCCATGGTACGCTTCAAATCGACTGCGTCACGCACATGAACCCCGTTTTTGTTCGTAGTATTCGGAACAAAGAATAAGGTTTCAAGCGCATCGTAGGTCGAATGAAGTTTCTCAAACTTCGCGCCCTTCTGAACGTGAGGTTTGATGTTATCAAATAAATTTCTTAACGCTTTCAATGTAAATTAGTTTAATAGTTTTCAGGCAGAAGGCAGAAGGCAGAAGGCTATTCTCATCGGTCTTCCGTCATCTGTCTTCTAACTTATTATTAACTCAACTCTTTAATCATTAAATCAATACCCTTACGCAATGTTGCCTGAAGCGGCTGCTTCGAAGTACATACAAACTCACAAAGAGCAATGTCTTCTTCGGCCAACTCGTAAATACCCAGTTGCTCCATCTTGTCGATATCTTCAACCAAAATAGCCCTGAATAAAAACTCAGGAAGGATATCCATTGGTAACACTTTATCGTATTGTCCGGATACTACAAATGAACGAAGACCACCATGCATGTTAGCATCTAAACGGTATTCTTTCTTTTTGCACAACCAACTGAAGAAGGTACGCGACATACTGAACTTATTGAATCCTGGCAATGCCCATCCCATAAACTCATAATAATCACCCTCTGGAATAACGGTTACTTGTGAGTGATAAGCTCCAAGATAACCATCTTCTTCAATGTGGGTTCCGGTTAGCACATTACCACTGATGTAACGTACTTTATCATCGGTTTTAATATTTTCTTTAACAATGGCAGAGATGCTGGCGCCTAATTTTGTGCGGTAATAGCCCTTCTTCTCAACTTCGCTACCTGCTAATACTACAATACGGTCAGCATCATAGATTCCTTCGGTAAATAATTTACCAATAGCAACGATTTCCTGCGGCTGAGCAACCCACACAACTTCACCTTTATTAACAGGCATGATGTGATGAATCTGAATACCAACATTACCGGCCGGGTGTGGGCCTTCGAATGCGTGTACTGTGACTCCATTTAAGTTGTTAAACACCTTTGATGCGGCATCATTTTGTACGCCTACATGAACGTTGTCGCACAAACGCTTGATGACATCAATACCAGCTTGCAATGCTTCTTCCTGACTCGAAAGGATAAAATCCATATCCGGTGCCAAGGGTGCACTGTCGAAGCCCGAAATGAAGAATGCCTTTGGTGTTTCGCTGGCATTGGCAATCACATCATACGGACGTTTGCGGATAAACGGCCAAAGACCTGCTGCCTGCAACTTCTCAACAACTTGCTCTTTAGAAAGGTCGGCAGGCTTAGCAGTTTCAAACTGCTCTTTCTCATCTGCACCATCAGACTTTACTACCACCTCAAGGATTTTACGGCGTTCGCCACGATTTACCGCAGCCAACTCTCCACTAACAGGAGACACAAATTTTATTTCCGGACGATTCTTGTCGAAAAATAAAACTGTACCCGCTTTCACCTTGTCCCCAACTTTTACAGCCATTTTAGGAACCACACCATGAAAATCAGTTGGTTTCACTGCAAAAAGCTCGGGTAATTCAGCCTGACCGAATACCTTATCGGCTTTACCGACAAGTTGTATATCAAGACCTTTTTTTATTTTTATTACCTCTGACATGTTTGAAAAACGGTTTTTTTATTTTTACGCGCAAAAATACATAAATTTATCAGTAATCCATATAAATTGCTTCCGCAAAACTCGCGTCAATCATGGACAAATATCACAAATACGGCTGCATCGCTTATCCAATAAGGATTTTAAGCTCTTTAATACACAAATACGTTTTATCAATTGTTATTCTGTTGGGTTTAATTACCCTTTTCGCTTCTGATATTCGAGCTGATAATCCTGTAAAAACGGCTTCTCATATTAAAACAGTTCAGCTCTACAAAAAAGGGTGGAACATGTCCTACCCCATCATCAACTTAAATCCACAAGAGCAGCTAACCCTGGAGTTTGATGATTTTGCCTACGAATCGAAAAACTATCAATACAGCATTATCCATTGCGATTCAAACTGGGAAGAATCGAACCTGATGCAAACAGAATATGTGAAAGGCTTTATGCCAAATCCAGTGCTGGACTACCAGTACTCCTTCAACACAACTTTCGATTACATTCATTATACACTGGATTTCCCCAACCGAGATATCTCACTAAAGTTATCGGGCAATTATATCATCAAAATATTTGAGCAAGGTAGCGAGGATCAGCCGATATTAACTCGTCCGTTTTACGTTTCAGAGTCACTGGTTAGTATCTTTCCACGTATACGATACACCTCCAATTCGAACTTTCGTGAATCGATGCAGGAAGTCAACTTCACCATTGAACACCCGAATTTCAGAATTGCCAATCCCAACGAAGAAATTAAAGTGATCCTTCAACAAAATGGACGATGGGACAATCAGATTGATGATTTGAAACCATTGTTCATCCGTCATCAGGAACTTGATTACTCTTATAACCGCGAAAACTTGTTTGATGGTGGTAACGAATATCGTTGGCTTGATGTTAGAAGCACACGATTTGCCCCCGAGCATGTTGAAAAGATCAGCTTCTTTGATCCGCATTACCATTTTACCTTATACGCCGATAAGTTTTTAAGTAAAAAACCATACTTCTATCGAGAGGATTTTAACGGTAAATATTACATCGAGGTGAAAGAAAACCGTGATCCTATGATTGAAGCCGATTATGTGTATGTGCATTTTGCATTACCTGTTCCTGCTCCATATGCAGATGGATATATATATGTCACGGGTGGATTGAGTGACTGGCAGCTCCATCAAGCCAATAAAATGGAATATAACTATAACTCTCACATGTATGAATTAACCTTACTACTCAAGCAGGGCTTCTATAATTATCAATACCACTTTTTAGAAAACAACCATAGTAAAGCGGAAGTGGAGCGCTTTGAAGGTAACTACGGACAAACGGAAAACGACTATATCATTTATGTGTACTACAAAGGCATTGGTGATAACTATGAGCGATTGATTGGAGTTAACATTTCTAATTCGCTAAAGTATAGTGTGAAAGGGAAGTAATCGGTTTTGGGTTTCGAATTTTGGGTCTTATTTTAAGCTACAAAATCTTTAATGAAATCCCCCTCCCCATTCCTTCGTCGTGGTACTTTCCTTTATTCCCAAGTGTAGAAGCATTTACAGCCAGGAAACAAAATGTTTGACATCGCTCTTACTTAACGACCTGTGACTATTGACCATTCAATAATCAACGTTAAATAACTGACCGTTTTCGTCACCAAAATCAAACCATTCACCTACAATAACACGTCATTCGTCAAGCAAATTAAAATTAATACTAAAAAAAGTGTTACGCTTTGCACCTTACTGCAATTAACTATATAAACACCAAACTTTATTTTAAGCAAAAGCCGGTGTATATAGTTAAACTTTTAATCCTTACTTAATGGCTAAATCCAAACCCCGCAAAAAGCGCCCTGTCACGACTCCATTCAACAAAATGGAGGCCATCAAACCATTTATTATCCGACTACATGAGCTGTGTAAGGCAATCAATTGTGATGTTATGCAATACATCGTCAGCAAAGAAGACATGCTTGCACTGGCCGGCTTACGATTCAGAATTGGTTCGATTGATAAGGTTACTAACGAATATAAACACACCAGACCTTATAAGTCGATATTTAATAAGATTATTAAACAGGCGCTTAAAACCCATCTTTCGGTAATTAAAGACTTTCCTATTCAAACCTGCTTTTTAGATGTTACCTACTTTGATGCCCTTACTATATTTCTTGAAAATAATCTACTTGAAAATAAATCCTTGTCCGACAAATTTCTCGATCAAATCAAAGCGTATTATGACAGTTCTAACAAAAAGTTTTACAGTATTCTGCAACACCAGCTAATACAAATCACATTGTTAGAAAACCTGCCTGATGAAGCTATGCTTTCGTTTGGCTATACGCCTGCCCCCATTCATACACACAAACTTTACAATGCCGAATTAAGCTTTCAACTGTACCTACAACGACCAATTAAAGAATACATCACTTTTAAAGGGCAAACAAGACTGGCCTACAAGGTTATCATTCCAATATTTACCAATAAACTGTATCATGAGACGGTCATCAACACAAAACTAACAGATGGTTTATATCAAGGTGATAAAGAATCGTTACACATATTTATACAGGCACATGCCTTACAACGATTCAGAGAACGAACAGCACCTTTTAATGACATGTTCATCAAATTGCAGTTTTCGCTTTGCATGCTTAATGAAATAAAACCAATATGCAGAAGCGAGAGTTTGTATATACCATACAGGATCAACGATATTACCATTGGCTATTTCGTTGGCATTATTGCTGAAGAAAAAGTAATGATTAAGACTTTTATACTCGCCACACATGCTTCAGCCCCTGAAGGACATAAATTCCAAGAGCTGACCGGATTTAAAAAGCATGACATGAGCTATTGGGATATTACCAAACTCGACACGTTTATATACAATGATATGAAACCCGAAAACCCTTTGTATGCCTACTTTGAAGAGAGTGGTTTATTACCAATGTTTGATCTGGATGACAAACAGATTATGCCCGAAGATAAATGTGATAAACAAGCTAACTGGCAAAACATGCTTGAGTGCATTAACAAGCAGCATACACATAAAAACCTGAGTCAGCAAGATTTCCAAAACACTATACTGGAGGAAGTGATGAGCTGAAAACACCAACTTTTTACTGAAACAAGCCGTGACTATTTAGTTAAAGCTTGTCGCAATTGTGAAACACGGCGTAACTAAATAGTTATTCTAAGAATCAGCAGTGAAATGTGCCGTAACTAAATAGTTAAACCACATTTCGAGACCAAAACATACCATAACTAAATAGTTAAAGCTCAAATGAAGAGTAAAACAAGCCGTGACTATTTAGTCACGATGAAAAAATAAAAAAGCGTCGTAACTAAATACTTAAGGCAACTAATCTCAACGATCTTATAATTTTTAACCTCTTAAAATGAACCTTTATAATGAAAATACCTAAAATTTTATCCACTACACGAGTGAGTGAAGTGAATGGTGTTACACAACAAATGATTGATGAGTATGGCAAAGGCGATTATAGTGCCGATAGCCATCTTACCAAGGTATTTGACCACATAACGGATAGCAACAATCAGTTGGGCATAGCCATAATGCGCGATTCTGTAGAATCGGAATTAGCTGAGTTGGATGAGATTACCGATAACGAAGTAACCCTCACACATGGTTTGACTAAAGGCTACACCTGCCATCCTGATGAAAACACGGCTAACCGTGCCGGCGAACTGTTTAAAATGGTCGATAAATATGGACTGGAAGTAAAAAAGAAAAGCTACCGCGAGGAATATCCCTTGCTTGGCTCTATGATTACTGAAAGTAAAACTGAACCATATGTGGCTTGCATTGCTGCATTGCCGGGTTGCGATGAACGATTTAAACGACTGGAAGCTGCCGTTAATAACTTTAACGCCAAGCAAAATGTCTACCTGTCGGTAAAAGACGACCAGAATGAATTGTCATCAGCCACAGCTATTAAAAAGCAACTCATTGCTTTTATTAACGGCGAACTGGTGGCTTACCTGGATGTGATGCAAAGAGTAAATACCGAGATGTATGGCGGGTTAGCCCAGTTTACTGCCAACCGAATTGCCGAAAACAATTCGGCTGTGCGCAAACGCAGAAACAAAACTGAAGCAGAAACAGAAGTAAAAGTAGAAGAATAACTTTAGATCGAGATTAGTTGCATGATCCCTGCTGGTAACAGCGGGGATTTTTTTGATCAGTTAAGTGAGGTAACATACAGGTTCCATTGGACTCCCTGCTCCGAACAAGCACGGCAGCTACTTCTTATATAGTTTTATCATCATGCAAAAAGGATTAGTACAATAGCAGTGCGTATCTCAAATTGGTAGATTTCATTCAAGCATGTTATGAATCGTAAGTTCTAAAATTTAAAAGGTGACAAATCTTAGTATTTTTTCATCCAAAACCCTGATAAATTTCATGTACTTCGGCTTTTTTATTTCATAGATTTGTTACTGCTCTGATTCAGATTCAAGTTTTAGAGTTGAAATCCGTTCATTAGAGTCAACATTTGACTAAGTAACACCAAAAAAAAATAAAATCTATGCCAAAAGGGATTTTTCAAGTACCGCCGGCTGTCAATGAGCCGATTAAAAGCTACGCACCAGGAACACCTGAGCGTGCTGAGTTAAAAGAGATGTTGAATAAGCTTCGCTCTGAGGAATTAGACATTCCTATGTTTATCGGAGGCGAAGAAATCAGAACAGGAAACAAAAAACGTATCCACCCACCACACGAAATTGCACATACTTTAGGTCATTACCACCAAGGTGATGAAACACACGTGCACCAAGCGATTGACGCTGCTTTAAAAGCTCGTGAAAAGTGGGTTAACCTTAGCTGGGAGCACCGCGCTTCTATTTTCTTAAAAGCAGCTGATTTATTGGCCGGTCCTTACCGTCAGTTAATCAATGCAGCTACTATGTTAGGACAGTCGAAAAATGCTTTCCAGGCTGAGATTGATTCAGCTTGTGAGTTGGCAGATTTCTTCCGTTTCAACGTACAGTACATGACTGAAATCTACGCAGGTCAGCCTGAGTCTTCTGCAGGTATCTGGGATCGCGTTGAGTACCGTCCATTGGAAGGATTCGTATTTGCATTAACGCCATTTAACTTTACTTCTATTGCTGGTAACTTACAAACTGCTCCTGCAATGATGGGTAACGTTACTGTTTGGAAACCATCGAAAACAGCTGTTTACTCAGCTTATTTCTTGATGAAATTATTCAAAGAAGCTGGTGTACCAGATGGTGTTATCAACCTTGTTTATGCATCAGGTCCTGTTGCTGCTAAAGAAATTTTCTCTCACCCTGATTTTGCCGGTTTCCACTTTACTGGTTCTACTGGTGTATTCCAGAGTACTTGGAAAGCTATCGGTGATAACATTGAGAAATATAAGACTTACCCACGTATCGTAGGTGAAACAGGTGGTAAAGACTACATTTTAGCTCACAAATCATGTGATGCCAAAGGCGTAGCTACTGCTATTGTTCGTGGTGCTTTCGAATACCAGGGACAGAAGTGTTCTGCTGCATCTCGCGCTTATATGCCATCTAGCCGTTGGGAAGAGATCCTAGGCTACGTTAAAGAGCAAATGAAAGAAGTAAAAATGGGGCCTCCAGAGGATTTCAGCAACTTTGTAAATGCTGTTATTGACGAGACTTCATTTGACTTATTAGCAGGTGCTATTGACGAAGCTAAAGCAAGCAACGAAGCTGAGATTGTTGTTGGTGGTGGTCACGATAAGTCAGTGGGTTACTTCATTGAGCCTACAATCATCGTTACAACGAATCCAATGTATCGCACAATGGAAGAAGAGTTGTTCGGTCCTGTATTGACTATTTATGTGTATGATGACAACAAGTTTGAGGAAACAATGGACATCCTTGATAAAACGTCTATCTATGCATTAACAGGATGTATCTTCGCACAAGATCGTTACGTCATTGAGCAGGCTACCAAGCGTTTGGTTGATACTGCAGGTAACTTCTACATCAACGATAAACCAACAGGTGCTGTTGTTGGTCAGCAGCCATTTGGTGGTTCTCGTGGTTCGGGTACAAATGATAAGGCTGGTTCGGCTATTAACTTGATGCGTTGGGTAAGCCCTCGTACCATTAAGGAAAATTTCGTTCCTCCACACGACTTTAAATACCCGTTTCTTGCTGAATAGTAAGATTATAAATAGGTAATTAAATTTGCTAAATAACTTAAAGGCTCCTCAAAAGGGAGCCTTTATTATTTTGAAGAGAGAAAATAAATAAAATTTAAGGTGCCAGGAAACTCGGTTTATTACTAAAATAAGGTCCTTAGCGAATGAAGAACCCGTTTTGTATATCTTCTTCGAAGCGTACTAAGGTATTTAACAAACAGGAGTTCATAAATGGTTTCATTCTCATCGACATGCATCAGAGAGGCATAATGGCGAGCCAATTCTGTCAGGTACATCGGATTTGAACTTATACTTTGCATATTTCGCAGACTATGATGATGGTTAATCCGTTTTTTAAATTGTATCCGATTTAAATCAATCAACGAAAAGTCATAATTATTGTGGTCATGCTTATTGATGAGCACATTTGATCCATTGAAATCATTATGCTTTACTCCATTCATATGCAGTTGATTCGACATAAATAAAACAAACTGCTTCAGGATCATTTGCTTTTCTTCCATGTCATTACCCAGCACATATGCCATGTCGAAATCAGCATTGTTATATAAGCAAATGTAATACGAGCGTTTAAGGATACCCCATTTACTGTATGTTTCAACGTATGCCACCGGATCAGGTGTATTAATTGACAAACGTTGCAGGCGTTGAGCATACAAAAATGATCGTTCGGCTTTTGACTTTCGGAAAAATGAATAAATCAAACGATTAAAGGCAGTAATCTGATAAAATGATTTCACACAGATTTGGTGATTTTGCACATTAAAGAGCTTTATTTTATTACGACAATCTTTAATCCAATGAGTGCCTGACTCAAAGTTTTGGTCAATATTATCAACAAAGTACTTTATTGATTTGTACGGTTCAGCAATAAAAACTCTTTTCATACCTTTCAGTTTGGCATCTGGTTAACAAACTTAACACATGGCATTAAAGAATGTCAAGTGTAATTTAACAAAACAAACTTAGGCTATACTGATGTTGTAAAGTTTTTTTTCTGTCTGAACATTAATTAATCCTGATTAAAATACTTTTTTTGGCACTTGAAAAACTAAAGAGGTGATACTTCATTTTAATGATTTCACTAACTTTGTACAAACTCTAAATAATATGTGGCCAGGATTTAAGAAGTACATTAAACCATTGCTTAAGAACAAGTTCTTTCTTGCAACCATTGTATTTATTGTTTTTGTTGGCTTTTTCGATCAGAATAGCTTATTGGATCGCTATCAGCTGAGCAAACGAATTAGTCAACTCGAAAAGCAAAAGGAGCATTACATTGAAGAGATTGAACAAAACAACCGAAAGATGAAAGAATTGCAGAGTAATTCTGAAAACCTTGAGAAGTTCGCTCGTGAAGAGTATTTAATGAAAAAGAAAGACGAGGTAATTTTTGTTGTTGAAGAAGAGTAAGGGATTTTAGATTTATGATGGATGATATATGATGTTGATGAGAGTTTTGTGTTTAAGGTTCTGGGTTGAGAGTTTTGAGTTCCGGGTTGAGAGTTTGGGGTTTTGGGTTTGAAGTTTTGATTTATAAAGTACAAATGAATTTATACAAGTTTTTAAGTGCCATCTACTATGTAGGAATGGCCTTTGTTTTTTTAGGTGTTTTAATGCACATCAGTGATATTAACTATGGCGCATGGGTATTTACTTCGGGTGCTGTAGTTATGGTTGGTATCAGATGCTATAACTGGATTGTAGGAAAACCAGAAAACAAACGGGTCTTTTCTATTTTACTATACAGTTCGTTAATGTTGCTGCCAGCTGCCTGGACCATGTTGACATATCGTCGCTATTGGGTCATATTTATTATTCTGACAGCTGTACTGGACACCTATGCCAGCTATCGACGCATCAAAAAATAGCTTTAGAAGCTAAACCAGTCAACGGTTATTTCTCTAGTTGCCGGTATAGTTCGAGCAGCTCACTATTCTCAAAAACATCAGGCGATTCTTCAGTCATCATTTCGTACAAACTTAATGAAGCATCAAATACGGGTGTTTTTTCAAGAAAATGGGCATGCGTATAGTTGAGATACTTCACAACTCTAAAAGCGCTAAAAACTTCATAAAAACGCTTTTTAAACACTTTCAATGAGCTGCAATTCGAATTAATGTTTTGTAATACTCTGAAGAAATCGGAATTAACCAGGTAACTTCTCATTCTTCCACTCAACTGATGCACAAAATCATCGATTGCATCCTCAGTGATCTGATAAAGTTGATCTTTAATAGCCAGGAACTCCTTCAAATCAATAAAAGCCTGCAAATTGTAAGTCAAATACTCTTCGCCTGAATTGATGATTGTATTCACCGATGGTCCGGTTCCGAATGGAACACGATCAGAAATACGTGATGATGGATATACGCAACAACTGTTTATTCTGGATACCTTCCCAAGCTGAATCGCCTTTTGAAGAAAATAGAAATCCTCACCAGCCTGCTTTCTTGGCATTCCTCCGGCTCTTACATAGGCATCGGCTGTAATTGCAAAACATGATCCAACCGTATGAATAGCTATATGAAATCCACTAAACAACAAAGCTTGCAGATAATATCGCAAATGTAATTCATATTGCGCGATGGCATCATAGGTATCATCATCAAAATCACCACCTATAGGATGCTCAAAATAGATGGTTGCCACATCTGCCCCTTCTGTGTCAAATGCATCTTGTACTTCATTAAAATAGTTGTCCGATATACTTGAATCAGCATCCAACGAGCAGATAATACCCCTTGTATCCTGAACTTTCGCAAAACAATAGGCCGCATAATCCATTCCTGTTTTACGCGCATGACCAACGCCAGCGTGTTTTTTAGGAATATCATAATCTTCCAGAAGTGTCATTTGCAATTGAGGCTGATCGCTTATTAAGTCCAATTCAACCTGTCTTTTTAATGCATGCTGGCGTGCTTTATTTTCCTCCGTATCCTGATCGGAATAATTAAAAACCAGAATTAACTCAAGAACTAAATTGGTATTGCGAATAGATTCATAGACGCTATTGATCGTTTTAAACAGATAATCTTCTTCCAAATATACCGGAATAACCATTTTGATATCGGAACGAACAGTCCTCCCGATTTTTATAGTGTGCTTATCAAAATACTTGGTAAAATGTTTGTCCATGACTCTTAACATCAGATCATTTGTTTCAAAAGTAAAAAAGGCAGAAATCTTCCGACTTCTGCCCTTTTCAAATATTTTAATTTCTTACTACTTCGCTGCAGCGTGACGCGCATTTAACGCCTCTAATATTTCATGTGTAATATCTACACCTTCAGCTCCGTACAATACATTGTCTCCTAATGTATTACTCAAGATAACTTTATACGCTTTCTTCTGCGTGTATACATCCAGGTAATTCATTAATGTATCACGTAGCTGGGCATTTAGTTTGTTCTGCTCTGTTTGCAACTCACGAACTAATTTCTGCTCTAGTAACTGTAGTTCCTGCTCTGCCTTCGCCAAACGTTGCTGCTCTTTTTGCGCACGTTCCATGCTAAGAAAGGCATTGTTTTGAACTTTACGTTGAAACTCTACAGCATCCTCCTGGAAAACCTTTGCTTTCTCGTTAAAATCAGCTCTTGAAGCTTCTTCTTTAGCAATTAATTGCTCATTAACTTCCTTAGCAAAAGAATAGTTTAATAAAAGCGAATCGGTATTGATATATGCTATTGGAAATAACTCACCTTCACTGACTGCACTGCCGGCAGCTTCGTTTGAATTATCAGATCCTTTTTGCGAAAAATGCAATACAAATAATATAATTACAGCAATTAATAAAACGCCATTCAACACTGTTGATAATTGTTTCATACTCTCCCTAGTGAAATTTAACCTTTATTTTTTATGGACAACAAATATAAGTGATTACCCTACATATAAAAATATTTGTCCATATTTTTTAGATGATTCAATAAGAATGTTTAAACAAAAAATCGATTAAGCTTGTTAAGCCTAACCGCCTTGTATTATGACCTGAATTCAATGAAAAACCTAAACTCAGGTAAGAAATGTTTATTTTAAAAAATAGTCCGTGAACGGCGTCTGTACTTTGAGCCTGACGAACCTGTCATACCTGGTGCACTGCATGGTATAGCTCCTCTTGATTTTTTCTTTTTAACTGATGTATTAAAGCGCCATGTCAAAGTTAATTCATTGGCTCCATTACTATAGCCCGATAGTTCTGAAAGTGTCCAGTCATAACTATAACCCAAACGGGCATTCCCTAAGTTTATGCCAAGAATAAAAATAAGTCCGTCTTGATTTTCGAGCCCACCTCCGGATGCAAATGGTATTCCACGATACCACAACCCTAATTCCATCGGGTTTATATACCAATAAGTACCAATATCAAGTTGACTAAAATGTGCTTGCATCCGGTAATTAAAGGCCAACGTTATACTTTGCTCATCACTTCGGCGCATTCTATCTTTATACCTATACTTATAACCACCGTAAACAGCTGTTCTAAAGTCATTAAATGACTCCATATCTGTGGCAGCAATATCATTCTTTACAATATTATGAAAGCCTACTCCAAACCAGAAATCATCACTATATATCATGGCAGAAGCCGCCGCATCAAACTGACTGTGATTAAACTCCTGATTGTCGACACTACCACTTGGAATACTTCCACCTTCACTCCCCTGATCAGAAGGAAATATTGCATTTAACAAGTCCAGATTACGCTCTTTATACATAAATTCAATGCCCGGTCGCACATAGAGGCCACGCATTACTTCAATTTCGTAAGCGTATAAAAGACTAATATCCTGACGAACCAATAAACCATTACCAGCATCATCACGCATGATCAGAAGACCTAAACCACTGCTGTATTCATCAAAGAAATGATCGGCTGAGACGGCATATGATCGGAATGTGCGCGGTATACCAGGCCATTGATCACGATAGGTCAAACTGGCTCTTGTTCCATCTGTTAATCCGGTAAAAGATGGACTCAGGTACAATGGTGTTGCATACATCTGCGAGAAGGATACATCCTGAGCCTTCACCAATACTGATGTAAAGCTACAAAATGCTATTATGCATATCACCAGGTATCTGACCGGCATAACTCTATATTTATCGTTCGTCATCATTCAAATCAAATTATCTCACCAATAACACGCTACCAGCTTCATTAAATTCTCTTCCGTTTGTAAATCTACCAGAAGCCTTAAATACATATACAGCCTGAGGTGCAACTTTTCCTTTGTAATTTCCGTCCCAACCTTCTTCTATATCATGCGATTCGTATATCAATTGTCCCCATCGGTTAAACACCTGAATATGGAACGACTCTACATCTTTATGCTTTGGCTTGAAGAAAGCATCATCGCGTTCACCAATGCTACCTGAACCACTTAATCGCGGACTAAAGGCCGTTGGGAACTTGATATATCCACTCATAATAGCCGTAATTGCATCGTCTCTTCTGAATTGATTTTCACAACCAAACTGATTCTGAACCGTCAAGGTAACCGAATAAGTTCCTTCCTTCTGGTAGGTATATCGAGGATTTTGCTCTTCGGATATTTGTCCGTCACCAAATTCCCAATACCATGATGTTGCATCAACAGACATGTCGTAACATACAATTTCGTCTTGCGGCAAGTATACAGTTTCAGGTCCTACATTGAAATCAGCTACCGGATGGTCATGAACCGTTATTGTTTGCGAGAATACTGCATCATTACCATCAGGACCTGCCACTGTAAGAACAACAGAATACACACCTGGCTCAGTAAATGTATGGCTTGGGTTACGTACACTTGATGAATTACCATTGCCAAAGTCCCAATTGTAATTCGATCCATCCACAGACGAATTGGTGAAGTTAACTTCCAACGGATAACAACCAATATTTGTATCTACCTCGAAACCTGCAGTAGGCACCTTACGGTACTCTATTTTCACTTCGTCCTGAGCGCTACAGCCATCTGTATTGATTGTCCACCTGAAGGTTGTTATTCCTTCATTAAGGTCGTATACCATGGTATTAAACAGGTTTGCATCTGCGATGGTTGCTTCACCACTCACCACGGTCCAGATACCAACCAGGTTAGAACCAGGATTCTCGGCCTGCAACTGGTAAGAATTCTCGTAAATGATTTCATCGTCGCCTGCAAAAGGAGCTGCCTTATTACTTGTTACAACCATGATATCATCAGTTGTACAATCGCCATAGGCAATCGTCCACTTGAAGACATTTTCTCCATACCCAAGATCGTTAACTTTCGTATCGTACCTGGTAGCATCTTCAAATGTTCCTTTTCCACTTTCAACGGTCCAAACACCTACACCATCAATTGGATTATTAGCATTTAAGGTGGCATAGCTTTCACAAGTTGTTTGATCGTCTCCTGCTGCTGATTGATCCGGTATCTTATTAAATACGGTTACCTGATCGGTGGTAAAGCAAGACCCCTTGGTAATCGTCCACATTAAAATGTTTTCACCAAAGCCAAGATTGCGAATGGTTGTTTTCGGATCATCTACTTGATCAAAATCTCCGCTACCAGATACCAATGTCCATGCTCCTGCGCCTAAGCCCGCTTCTGGTAAATTAGCATCCAGTTGATACCAATCTTTACAGTCCTGAATATCCGGACCAGCATTGGCTACTGCAGCCGCATTATTTGTCACATATATTTCATCACTTAATTCACAATCCCCCTGGGAAATGGTCCAAATCAGCTTATTAGTACCCGGCTTAAGATTAGAAATGGTTGCTGTCGGACTGGTCGGATCATCAAAATTACCGCCGCCTTCTTCTATCGACCATTGAGCATTACCAAATAGTGGTGCTTCTGCTTTAAGCTTAATGAAGTTTTCACACGATTCCTCATCTTTACCTGCGTAAGGTACAGATGGTTCATTATTGACCACTCGTATTTCATCCACCGACTCACAAATGCCATTAGTAATCGTCCATCGGAATACGTTATCACCTTTTGACATGTCACTCACAGCTGATTTCGGATTGGTAGGATCAGTAATTACTGCCGAACCACTTAAAATGGTCCACTCTCCAGCACCGATGATCGGAGCGGTGGCATCTAACACCGTATTATCCTGACACAGTTCTTGTAAGTTACCAGCATAAGCCGTACTTGGAGAATTGTTAGTCACAATCAAATCAGCTTCCGTTTTACAGCCTCTGTAGTCGATTGTCCAGCGTAAGGTATTGGCTCCTTTTGCCAACTTAGATACTTTCGTATTCGGATCGTTCTGATTTTCAAAGACGGCCTGACTCGTTCCTCCAACCACTGACCATGTACCTACACCTGGTGTAGCAGCATTGGCAACAAGCAAGGTCTCATCTGAGCAAATTTCTTTATCACTCTCAACGGACGCCTCAACTCGATTATAGCTTACAACCACATCATCAACAGATGTACAGCCATTATGACGTATTGTCCATCGGAATATATTATCACCAAAGGCAATATTTGACAGAACAGAATTATTCACGCCCGAATTACTAAATGATCCGGCACCATTTCTAATCGTCCATTCCCCTGTACCTCGTCCTGCGTCCGGAATATTAGCATTTAGTGTGGTTGAGTTGATATCACATAAGGCCTGATCGTCTCCGGCATTTGCTTTTGTCGGACTATCATTTACAATTTGAACAGTACTCACATCCTGACAACTTCCATAATCAATTGTCCATGTCAAAACATTCACTCCCGGATCAAGGCCTTTCACCTTTGTGTACGGGCTATTTGGATCTTCAAACATAGCAGAACCACTGCCTGCCTGAACACCCCATGTTCCAACACCCGGATGCGCTGCATTGGCGTCTAACACAGTTGAATCAGCACAAAGCACCTGATCAAAACCAGCATTGGCCTCAATATGATTGTAAGAAATATTGACTTCATCTGCGTCAATACAACCATTATTATCAATTACCCATCGGAAGCGATTCGTTCCTAATCCAAGTCCTGTTACTTCTGTCTGACGATCAGTTGGAGTAACAATTGTTCCGGAGCCCGCAATCAATTCCCAATGACCAACTCCCATACCTGAAGTAGGTACATTACCTGACAGGAACACTCGATCTTCACAAACCGGTCTATCTTGTCCGGCTTCAGCAATAGCCGGCTGATTGTTTGTAATGATGATAATATCATCCAAATGACAACCGTTATTAGTGATACGCCATACCAGTTCATTGGTGCCAGGAGCCAGCTTCTTTGCCCAGTTAGATTCAAGCGCAAAGGCATCGGCATTACCACTTGTAACAATCCATTCACCAGTTCCAAAAGTTGGTGTATTCGGTGTTAGTTGTACTGAATCAGTACAAATCGTCACATCATTACCAGCTATCGGTGTTGTTGGTGTATTATTTGTAATTGTAACGTAATCTTCTGTTTTACAACCGCGATATTCAATTTCGTATTTAATAACATTTTCACCCTGATCTAAACCATTGATCACAGTTGTAAAGGCGTGATCATCAACAAATGTACCTGAACCACTAATCACCGACCAGGTGACAGCCTCACGCCCTGCAGTAGGCATTGTACCGCTTAAAGTGAAATTTGTTTGATTACAAACGCTACCATCATCGCCAGCATTGGCCACCGGTACCATATTATTGGTAATCGTGACTTCATCTTCTGACTTGCTTGCTCCATTATATAAGGTCCATCGGAAAGTATTTTCACCAGCGTCTAAGCCTCTTACAATGGTATTAAACTTATTTTTATCATCAAATGTACCTGCACCTTCAATTACACTCCACTCACCAAGGGCTACTAATGGTTCATTTGCCCATAATTGTGCATGATCATTACACACAGAGTCATTCCTTCCTGCAACGGCCTGCTCAACATCACCATTCTGTACAACAACATCCGACCAATAAGTACAACCCATATTCGTCACCGTCCAGCGATACATGCTCTCGCCTTGTGGCACATTCGTTACTTTGGCGCCAGCTAATGTTACATCATCAAATGTTCCACCTCCTGTAAGAATACTCCAAACTCCATTACCTACAGCCGGTGAATTGGCCTGCATATCAATTTCTGATCCACTTAGAATAGTCAACGTAGGTCCACCAGCTGAGACTTCTTTCTTATATCCGTCTTTGTCGATGTAATACGGATTATTGTTTGTTACAACAACCTTATCGGATGTTAAGCATCCATCTTGTGATTCAATGGTCCAGATAAACTCATTAGGTCCATAATCTAATCCGCCCATTAATATCTTCGGGTCATCACGGTCTTCTGGCTTGTAATTTCCAGATCCTATTCCACTCAATGACCAGTAGCCCTGAACAGCATCTGCTGGTACCGGACTGGCATTTAATGTCACCTCACGTCCACAGATAGCCGTATCCTTACCTGCATATACATCCACATGCAGATTAGTCACTTTCAGGTCTGCAAACGTATTACAGGTTTCATGCGTCAGCGTCCATCTGAATACATTTTCACCATGTCCTAATCCGGTCACTTTTGTATTAGGATCAGTAATATCATCAAATGAACCTGAACCACTAACGATTGACCAGTAACCATCTTCTCCTCGAGCTGCATCAGGTGCATTCGCTACTAATGTTGTCTCATAAGCACAAACACGCTGTTCTGTACCCACAACAGCTGCCTGTGGTAAGTTATTCGTCAAGGTAATTGTTGCAGAACTTGAACATCCTTTTTGTGTCAAAGTCCAGGTCAACACATTAGCATCCGGATAGAGTCCGGTCACAGTTGCTGTGGCTGAGGTGGCATCATCAAAGCCAAGGCTAGTAGCAGATGACCACATACCCACAATGCCATTTGCCTCATCAGATGGCGTGGCTGATAAAGTATAAGTATCTGAACAGATGGTTTCATCAGTCCCCGCTGTAACATCCAACTTATTATTATTAACAGTAATCGTAGTTTCTTTTATACATCCATTATTATCTACAGTGTACTTAAATACGTTGGCACCTTTACTAAGATCTGTAATATCCGTTGAGATATCATTATCAGGTGTAGCTATTACTCCAGAACCACTAACCAGACTCCATAAACCATCACCAAAAGCAGGATCATTAGCATTTAATGTAACTGCATCCGAACACACATCCACAACAGCACCATTAATAATAACTGGATCTGAAGGTTCATCATTAAACACTTCAACTTCTACTTTGCTTTCACAGCCATTTTGAGTAATTGTCCAACTAAATACATTGCGGCCATTTTCAAGGTTTGAAGCGGTAGTAATATTGCTGGCTGAATTATTAATAACAGCTGAAGAACCAACAGGTAATTCGACTTTCCATTGTCCAACGGTATTCGCTAAAGGATTTCCTGAACCATCTACTGGTATTGGCATTCCTCTTAACTCAACTTCGCTGTCACATACTTTAGATGCGTCCACTGAAGCATAAACTGATAGTTCGTTATTGCGTATCGTGACATCTGAGTATACTGAACATAGACTGGTTCCACTTGCTGTATTAGTAACTGTCCATCTGAATACCACATCACCACGACTTAAATCTGTCACCGTTGTATTGTATTGTGAATCGTTTGTAATTGTTGCAGTACCACTAATCACCTCCCATTTACCTTCAAAGTCAGCACTAATTAATATAGGGTTATCCGCCTGCATGGTATATGTATCAGAACTACCACATACATTACCATCAGGACCGGCATAAGCAACAGGTAATGGATATACTTGTACAGGCAATGTCGCCGACCCTAAAGCATCACCACAATTATTGACTGGTGTTACTTTAATATCACCTGCGATGTTATCTACCATTGGGTCGAGTGCCACAATAATAGCAGCTCCATCATCAGCTCCTGTGATAGAGAAACCAACCGGCAATTCCCAACGATATTCAGTCGCATCTTTAACTGGAACAATGCTGTATGAAAATCCTGTCTCACCCTGACATAGTTCGTCTGGTCCAATTATGGCTCCAGGTATTGAAGGCAATGGTTTCGCAGGAATCCACAATTCAGTGACATTTCCATCGGCACATGCATTGATTGCTTTTACCTGTAAATACCCTCCGCCAAAGTTAGTATCAAATTCCAGCGTAACATTTGTTGTACCATTGCCGGTAACTATCGTACTATTAGCCGGTGCAGTCCAGGTATAACCACCTGTTGCATAATTCACAGCATCAACCGAATACTCGATGCCGATAGCTCCCTGACATACACCATCAACATATTGAGGATCATTCACCTTAATTGATGGAATATCTTCCGGCAACTGATTCACTGTAACGATAGCAGATTGACCACTAACCAATATATCGCAGTTATTGGCATCCTTAATGCTTTTAACCTCATAGGTCGTGGTTTCTGTTGGATAAACTGTCCAGTCTTCGCTATCGCTTGGCAATACAATTGTTTGCTCCACCGCATTCGCTTCCAAAGTCACTGCATAAGGTGCTGTGCCTGTCATATCAAATTCAAGGGTAGCTCCTGCAGCATCATCAGCACATATAGCCGTTGAGCCATTGATCACTACCGTTGGATTAGCATGTACTGTTATATCAACTGTACCACTCACAGTGTTATTGCTGCATGTTCCATTATCAACACTTGTAATGGTGTATTGGGCATCAGCCAGTGGTGTATCATTAATGATATAAGGATTATCACTTGTTGTAACTGTACCAGATGTTCCATTGTTGTTATCCAACCAGCTGAATGTCCAGCTTGTACCACTGCTAAAAGCCACCGATAAAGGTATCGCATCACCCTGGCACACTTCTGTTACACCAGAATTGATTGTGGCAGTTGGTAACTCGTTGACCTTAATTTCAACAGGTGCCGGTGTAATATCAAAGCCTTGTAGACAAGCTGTATTACCAGGCTTTGCTATCTTGAAAATAGAATAGAAGCGACTCTTATCTGGTGTAAGTGTTATTTCAAATGGAGAAGTATTGACTGTATGATCTGTATAATTATCTCCATCGTAGATTGTCACAATCAAATTGTTGGTGGTAGGATTCCAATTGCTGGTCGCTAATGATAGTACGGCTTGTTCACCTGCACAAACTTGCTCATCACCAGCCTTAACAGATAGTTGAAGCTGGGCTTCAGGTTGATCAATCTGATTAGTTGCCTCAGCATAACAGTTTGTGGTTACTTCTCCTGATGGATATGAGTAAATTTCGGATACATGATCTGTCACACGAATGATATATTCTCCTTTTTCCAGTCCTGTAAATTCAAAGGCAGCTCCGGCTTGCGCATCATCTTTTTTCTCATAATGCCCGTTGTCTCCTGTAATCTCAACAAGATAATTACCGGATACATCCTCCGGCATTCCACCGTTAACAGTTACCTCTATAGTACCATCACTGCCAAGGTAACATGAGGCATCATTGATTACTCGGGTTGCAATTGTTAAATCTGTTGAAGCTTCTTGTACAGTTACATCCTTTTCTACTACAACATTAAGTGCATCGGTTACAATCACTTTATAAGTACCCGGCAGAACATTAGTATAAGTATACATTAGTGCATCCTCGTCTACATATGTTGTTGCCCCTTGTGTTATTTTAATATTATAGGTAGGCGTTCCTGTACTCATATCTTTAGTGCCACCAAAGATGCTGGTGATATCAATAATTCCGTTGGCATCACCATTACAAGGACGAACATCATATGTAGCAACATTGAAATCCAATGACAGACCTGGCTCCTCAACAAAGATATTAAGTATCTGATCATCACATCCATTGTCGTCTGTTACAACTACATTGTAATAACCAGTTCCTCTTCCACTAAGCGTCGGACTATCTGTACCAACAACGGCTCCTCCGTCATCAGTCCATGAATAATGGTAAGATCCTGTTCCTCCCGATACAGAAATGGTTATCGAACCATCTGTACCTCCTGGTGCAGTTACATGATTAACAGTATAATTAGGATCAATAGATAATGATTGAGCAGGTTCTGTAATAACAATGTTTCCACTTGATATCTGACATTTTTTATCGTCTTCAACAGTCACAACGTAAGTCCCTGCCTCTAATCCGGTAGGATTATTGCCACTTGGCGTACTTGGCCCACCAGACCACAGATATTTATGTACTCCTGTACCGCCAGATGTCACTATATTAATTGCTCCAGTTGCTTCATCTTTACAGTTGACATGTGTTGGATCGACTAAATCGATTAATAACGCATCTGTTGGTTCAGTAATATTGTACGATTGTATAAACTCGCACAATAAAATATTGTCTGTAACCTTCAACTGGTATGGACCAGCAGGAACATTGCTTAAGGATGTCACATTGGTAGAAGTTCCATTATTCCAGTCGATTGAATAATTACCACTTCCGCCGGAAATAGTAATACTAATCGATCCTGTTGAAGCACCTTTACAATCAACATTGGTAATTGACTCTGAAACAGTCAATCCTGTTGTTGACACAACATCAAATATTTCAGTAATACCACAATCTGTGCCACCAGAAATCCTTCCATCCCTTATCACAACCTGATAACGACCTTCAGACAAGCCACTTTGATTCTTGACGTTTGTTTGAATATTAGATGGATCACCAACTATTGTACTCCACGTATAAGAATAATTTCCATCACCTCCGATAACATCGAAACTGATACTACCATTATCATTGCCAGAGCAATTAACAGGTTGAACATCTAAATTGATAATTTCAATCGCCTTTGTTAAGGTTTCGGAAACTGTGAACGTACATGAAGACTTAGCAGGATCAGCATCTGTCACTGTTACTTCATAAGTTCCACCTGTTAACCCGGTTTGAGTTGTCAGTAAATTATCTAATGCAGCGTGATTACCATCCGTGGTACTCCAGTTATAAGTATAATTAAGAGAGCCGCCATTAACAACCAATTGCAATTGACCATTCGTTCCATCACAATCAGTATCAATAAGATTAAGAGTTGCAGTTAATGGTGCATCTTCATTTATATCAACCGTCTGTGAAACTGTACAATTGTTGTCATCTGTAACTTCTACGGTGTAACTACCAGAGATTAAATCACTTTGATTTTGATCGCCTTGAATAATGCCTCCGGAAGCTGGCAACCAGTAATATGAATAAGGTGCTACTCCGCCACTTGGCTGAACATTGATATACCCATTGTTATCTCCATTACAGGTTATATCGCCTTTATCAATACTTAGTGAAATTGCTTCTGGTTGATTAACATCAAATGACCATGAACGTGTACACGTCTCAACTACATCTGTAACAACAACATTGTACTCACCGGCATCGATCAATGAAAGTGCCGGGGTAGTTTCATTAAATGTTGCATCCCCTGTTTTTGTCCATGCATAGGTAAATACACCGCTACCACCTGACAGGTTAAGATTAATACTTCCTGTATTTCCTCCATTACATTTAACATGAGTAATAACTTCATTCTTTGTAAATTCCTCTGGAATTACGATCGTTTTAACAGTGCTACACAGGTTCTTATCAAATACCTCAATGGTATACTCACCACCCTGAGTTACCAGGAACCTCTTCTTATCTGCCACATCTTGTGTAGCAGATCCTGGCCCTGAAGCTGTAAATGTATAATCTGTAGTAACATCGCCAGTACCACCACTTACATTATATATCTCAATTGTACGTTCATAAGGTGTGCAATTAGTAATGTGGTAACGTACATCAAAATTGACAGCTGCATTCTGAAGTACATCGTACTCAGCAACAAAACCACATCCTCCATCATCCACTACCAATTGATAACGACCAGCAGGAATATCAACCAAATCTTCCAGATTCTGATTGGCCGGTGTAATACCAGGCCCCGTCCAAGTATAAGCAAAGCCTGCACGATTTGGTGTAATATCAATTGCACCGGTTGAGGTTCCATAGCAGTCAACATCGGTTACTTTTGCATCAATTTCAATTTCCCTATCAGTTCCAATAGTAAAATCTTTAGTTACATCACATCCGCCTCTTCCAGGATCGCTCACTGTCAATCGATAAGTGCCTTTTGATAAGCCTGCCTGATTAAGTGTGGCATCGGAATGACCTACACCTCCATCGGTAGATGACCAACTATATGTATAAGTTGGTGAAGCACCAGAGATTATAATATTCTGAATTTCACCATCATTAACACTTTCACAACTGGCATCAACCGGTGTACCACTAATCTTTATAGTTTCTAAGGTAAAGTTATCTGTGAATAAACAGTTATCAGGATCACTTGAGTTGGCATCTTTGATTGTTACTGTATATGTATCTTCTGCCAGATTACTAATACGTTCAACCATAGCAGCACCTGTTGCATTTGTTACAGTTCGTGTAATTTCCAATCCAGCAGTTGGTTGCAGTGTAATCAGATACTTTTGATTACCACCAATTATATGACCTCCTTCAATACTAAGATCTACATATCCATCAGGCCCGGCAACTGGAATTTCACAACTAATATAAGAATCTGTAATTGATGCAATCAGTGCATCCGGCTCATTGATGACTTCGGTATCGGCAACTGTACATCCTTTAATATCTGTGACTGTTACTGTATAACTTCCAGCTAATAAGTCATCAACCTCAACGAAGGTATCGCTCATAGGCATAGGTGTATCACCTGTACCATAATTATATTTGTATGGGGCAGTACCACCACCAATGGTAATATCCAGCTTACCATCATCTTCGCCATTGCAGCTTGTGATATGATCAGGAACCAAGTCAACAGTCAGCACATCCGGTTCAGTTAATATCACTTCATGAGTAATCTCACAACTAGTGCTAAACAACTCAGCCACTACCTTATAGCGTCCTGCATCGCGATCTTTAATAATTGGATTAGTTTCTCCTGCAATTACTTCAAATTTATCGGCCAAAGCTGAAGCCAGATTCCACTTGTACCAAGTGTAACCAAACCCACCACCACCTCCAACAGTCACAGAAATCTGACCATCAGCACCTCCATTACAGGAAATATTATTGGTATTCGTTAGATCTGTTGCTATGGTCAATGCAGCAGGTTCCTTAATTGTGTACATCTCAGTAACCGAACAAGTTCCATTGTATGAAACGGTTACATAGTAATCACCTGGTAATGTCAGATTATCCTGAGTACTTTCTGCCGCTACTGTTCCTGTTACTGAATATCCTCCAGGTCCACTCCATGTCATTGTGTAGGCAGATGGGTCGGTTGCACTGTTAACGCTTACATCCAATAATCCATCACCTGTTCCATCACAAGAAATATGGTCAATATCATCAAGAGTAATTTCAACTTCATCCGTCTGAGCGATTGTTGTTACTTTCGTCAGTTCCCCATTAGCATCAATTAATTTAACAGTATAAGTACCTGCATACAGCGATGAAATGGTATAGTTTGTACTAATATCAGAATCATTGCCGCTAACCGTTGCACCATCATATCTTGTACCATCCCACTCTATATCAATTGGTTTAGCTCCACCAGTCACTTTTACTTCGATAAAGCCGGAATTATCACCGTAACAATTGATGGTATTTTTATCCAGTGTGAAATTAAGAGCGTCATCTCCAATTATTGTAACTAACTGATTGACAAAGCAACCCTTATCATCGGTAACTGTGTAGGTATAATCACCAGCAGCCAGATTATCACGATACCACAGACCATCGTATGCCGCACCATCACTCCAGGTAATGGTGTATGGTGCCGTACCACCAGTTGCCGGATTAACCGTTATGGTTCCATCAGTAACTCCGTCGACTGTTATATCAGTAGATGAATGCGTTACCTGAATTTCAGCATTAGGTTGTGCAACAGTAATTGTACTTCCTACTGTGCAATTATTATTATCCGTTACAACTAAAATGTAATCATCTGCAAATAATACCGTTGGATTATCATCCGATACTGTTGGTATGATAATGGCATTATCCGATGCTCGTCTCCATTGATAGCTTAGTGGAGCTGTACCTCCAGTTGCATCAACATCGATGGCACCTGTCTGATCACCATAGCACTCAACATCTGTAATACTAACATTATCAATGGTCAATGCAGAAGCTGGTTGCGCAACAACAATTGTGAGTACATTTGTTTTTTCACAATAGCCCGGTGCTCCTGTTCCCATATCGCGAACTGAAACATCATAAGTTCCAGCTGGAAGATTTTGGAAAGTTGGCAATGGCTGCCAGGCTCGAACTACACTACCCGCATCACTCAATTGATATTCAAAAGTTCCTTCTCCACCTGTGGCAGAAATTGTGATTGATCCGGTTGAAGTTCCGAAACAATCGACATCAACATGCGATTCACTTACCGCAAAGTCGCTTGGTTGAGTAATGGTAATGGATAGAATATTAATATGTTCACATGAAACATCTGCGCGATCACGGATACTTAAATTGTATATTCCTTCTGATAATCTATCAAACAAACCACTGGTCTGCCAATGTATACCACCATCAATGGAGTAATCATAATTACCGCTTCCTCCCTGACCTGAAACAGTGATGGAAGCATCGTCTTCGGAATAACACGACACATGCTTCACAAGAGGATTCAAATCAAATGACACCGACTCAGGTTGCTCAATATCAATAGTTAACATGTTAGATCCGGAACATCCAAGCGCATCACGCACTATAACAAAATAAGTTCCCTTGCTTAAAGTTGTAAAAGTATATGAACCTGGTTGATTAACAAATGGCCATGTTAAACCATTATCCAACGAATAGTCATAAACACCAGAACCACCTGATGCATTAACACTTATGCTACCATTATCATCACCATTACAAGTCACATCCTGAACATCCAATGCTGAATTATAAGTCAGTTCTATTTTTGAACCTTCAGTAATTGTGAAAATTCCCATTGAAAACTCACATGCTGGGTGTGCAGCATCACGAACAAGAACTTCATAATTACCATCTGCTAAATCTCTCCATGTAAATTCGTCACTATTTACAGCAACTGGTTTAGTCCAATCCTCAATTTTATCACCTTGCAGTCGGAACTCATACAAACCAGAGCCACCATCAACTTTTACAAATAGTTGTCCGTCTTCTTGTTCGAAACAATCATTATGTGTTAAGTTGCTACTTTCAAGTGTAATATCCGGAAGAACACCAACTGTATATGGCGTTGCAATATTATCTATTGTACATCCGTTGGCATCAACAATCTGAACAGTGTAATTTCCAGGAGCCAAGTTTTCTATGCGCTCAACATTCGTTTCACCATTTGACCAAACAATGTCATAACCAATTCCAGGGTGAGACGAGAAATCGGTTGTACCACCAGTTACCTGAATTTCAATTGCTCCATTATTTTGTAATGAACAATCGGCTGTCACATTATCAACTTCTGTTAAAGTAAGTGCCGTCGGTTGAGAAATTGTAAATGTTTCAGTTATTGGTGTACAAATATTCGTTGGGTCGGCAGCATCCTGAATTGTTAAGTGGTAATCACCAGTTGTTAAGTCTTCAATAAACTTATCTGTCGAGATGATTGTACCGAGTGGTTGCTCCCATTGGTAAACATAAGTACCGCTTCCTCCTTGCGCTGTAACTTCCAGTCGACCATTGTTACCCGAATTACACAATACATTTGTATGCTCGTCCAGAGTATAGGATAGTGCATTGACATCCAATATAGTAACATCAACTTTAACCGGATCACAAGTTATATTCACAGCATCTTGCACCCATACTGAATATACGCCAGCTCCTTTACCACCAACAGTAAAACCGTCTACTCCATTATTGGCTGCTTCCCAAACTGCTCCTAATGCCGGATCAATCAATGAAAAGTTGTAAGTGCCTGATAAACCACCTGTTGCGCGGACTATAAATTCACCATCAGTAGCTGTATTACAAGTTATATCTTTATGGCTTGCTATCTCTTCAGAAATATTAAGAGCAGTTGGTTCAGTAATGACAATTGACGCTGCAAGTTGTGCGACGCATCTATTGTAAAGAGGATCGGCATCTCGTACCCATATATTATAAGAGCCTGATGTTAGTCCACCTAATTTATAAGAATCAACACCTTCATTTGCAGGTCGCCAATCACTTTCTGCTGCAATTGTTGGATCTACAACTGAGAATTGATAAACGCCTGTACCTCCAGTTGCAACAACCACATATTCACCATCTGCACCTGTATTACAAACATTATCTTTGTGTAATACCACATTTTCTGCCAGAGTCAGTGCCGGATTTGCAATAATATCAACGGCGATTGTTTCCGAACAGCCATTTGCATCAGTTACGGTAACACTATGATTACCAATCGGCATGGCAGTCTCTGTTAAATCATTACCTCCTGTTGACCAAATAATTCCATAACCTGTTGGGTAAGTTAATAGATCAGCAGGATCTGTATACGGTGTTCCTCCGGAAATAGAAATAGTTGCACTTCCTTCACAATCAACTCCTGCAGTACATGGTGTACAGCCAACGTTAATTTTCAACCCTACATTTTCAGTTACTACCAGTGCCGTTGGGGCATTTATAGTAACATATAATGTACCACTCTTCGCACATGCTGCAGCAGATAAGTCTCTCACAGAGAAAGAATAAGTTCTTTCTTCCAGACCATTAAAAGTTGGTGAAGCCTGCCAGGTTGGTATAGCAGCATCTTCATTTCTGAATTCGTAATTACCACTTCCTCCTGCAGCAGCTAATGTTACCGTTGCATCATCTCCATTTTTACAACTAACATCAGTTTTAATATCGAGAGTCAATACCAAATCGTACTCCTCAACCACTACATTGCCTTGCATCATAGCATCACAAGTTGCAACTTTTGCACGTACGGTATAAATACCTTGATCAACAAACAGATTGTTTCCTGGCGAAGACTCAAAATTAAATGGACCGGTTATGGTTGGCGTATTTGTTATTCCAACACCAATAGGCGCATCATTTAATAATAATTCATAAGTAACTCCGGCTATTCCTCCATTCAAACCAATAGTCACACCTTTTGGTGCATCATCAATGCAATATGCACCTCCGCCCGTCACATCAAAAATATTGGTTGGTGCATCGGCAATCGTTATATCTTTTTCAAAGCTTGTTACACAATTGTCATCACTAATAAACTCATAACGAATGGTGTAATCACCAGGGGCTAAAGCAGAAGGTGACAGTACTGCTTTACCATCATCATTGGCAATTGCAGCACCATTGGTATCGGTTCCTGAATTAGTCAGACCCGGGAATTCGACAAAATTACCTAATCCGGTGATTACTCCGGCAGGGAATTCTCCTCGTAAATCAATATCTCCTGATGATCGACAGATTGTTTGACCATCAATTACTCCTGTAAAAGTA
This sequence comes from Saccharicrinis sp. UBA6048, assembly GCA_002429115.1. Lineage (GTDB taxonomy): Bacteria > Bacteroidota > Bacteroidia > Bacteroidales > Marinilabiliaceae > Carboxylicivirga. Next base: position 47,450 of record DIYS01000015.1, read on the forward strand.
ACCGGTATTGAAGCAAATACCTCAACATCTTTTCTTATTGTATTTTCACAACCTGTAGCAGCATCCTCATAATCAAAACGAACAGTATAAACACCTGCTCCAGCCGATAAATTCAGGTCAGCCGTTGAATTATCTCCATTATCAGTCACAAAAGAAGAAGCAATTGCATTCTTTGTTGAAGAGAAGGTTCCGGTTCCACTTACTGATGTTGTATTTATTGATATAGTCGTAGGTACTGTATTATCATTATCACAATAGGTATCGTATAAATCACTAAACGCCAATGACGGTAATCCAACGATTGACAAGTTATCCGGATGTGTATACGTTGAAGTACAACCATTCTGTGTTACCTGGTAAGTCACCTGATAAGAGCCAACACTAGCCACTGCAGGATCTAATGTTAGACCTGATATCCCGGATACAACTGCATTTGCTGCATCTCGCATTGTAAATGTTCCGGCTGTGTTAACAGGACGCATTGCCACACTGGCATTATTGACACAGAACTGATTTTGCTCTCCACCGGAACCATTATCCGGGTATAAGAAACTTGCATCTGGTAAAGCAACAACCTCAACATCCCATGTTCGCTTATTTGTACATCCACCTGAAATATAGGTGTATTCTATTTGGTAATCGCCAGCTGCTAATACAGAAGGATCAAACCTGACAAGTCCACTCGGATCGCTAACATCGTCATGACCACTGGCAATGACATTATTACTAGCATCATAGATGGTCATTGTTCCATTTGGTGCCTGATTACCAATCAGATTAAATCCAGCTTCACCTCGACAGTAGCTTGAGCTTAAAGCTGGTACAAGATCTATGACAGTCCCTACCTGCATGGTACGTGTAATTGTACCAACACAACCTGTAACCGGATCAGTATAAGTAAATGTTACCGTATGATTTCCATTTCCGGCAGTTGATGGATCAAACCCAGCTGTACCATTGCCATTATCAGTTAAACCAGCACCTGAACTGGTAAATGTACCACCTCCTACATTTGCTCCAGTACTATTAAATGTTGCCGTAATTAAAAAAGCAACATCCGTTTGACAGCCTATAGCTGGCAGGTCAATATTAAGATCATCTCCCAGATTCGCATTAATAAATGTAGTGCGGGAAACAGAGGCTGTACAACCATTTAGATCGGTATATGTATAAACCAACTCATAATTACCTTCACCGGAAGCATTTAGAGCACCGGCTATATCTATCCATGCTGTACCATTGTTATTATCATCCCACCAAACGCCTTTACCTGCCAGGTTACCAACCACTTCAAAGGTTCCAACAGTTGCCGGTGGAGCACTTGGAGGCGTCGCATTAACAGTAATTACTCCTGCATCAGCACAATAACTGCCATTTAAGTTGGTAATATTTACTGTTGGCGTTCTGTTTACTACAAATTGCTTTGTTACGCTATTGATACAGCCTTTAGGATCAGCATAAGTAAACGTTACATTATTGACTCCAATATTTGCAGTTGATGGGTCAAAATTATTCCCCATAATTCCATCACCGGTAAAACCACCGGCATGTGATCCTTCCAGTTCTACCAAAGCATCGTCTTCGCAATAGGTATAGGAGTATGGAGGTCCAACCTTTGGATTAAAGTCAACTACAGGTAGTGGGTTTACCACCACGCTAATATCTTTCGAAGCCGAACAACCATAAGCTGTACCTGTAGGGCTTGTACGTGCAGTAACGGTATAAGTAATATCTGCTACAGGCGCAACTGTTATCTTCTGAGCCACTCCTAATCCATCACTCCATGAATAAGTTCCCCCAACACCAGCTCCGAATGCCTCAATTTCAATCGATGAATTCAGACACACTTCAGGAGCGGCAGGACTAAATGTTACAACTGGAAGTGGATCAACGTAAACGGTTGCTGTATTTGCACTGTTGACAAAATTACAGTTTGCTGCATCTCTAAGATTGACCACACGATAAGTTGTCTCTGCATCAGAAGGGTTTACAGTAATAGAATAAGTACCCAGGTTATAACCAAGCTCTGTAACGGTTGTATTCCCTTTATCATCAATAATATCAAAATCAAAAGGTGGATTACCAGACAAAGTTACCACCAGGGTGAAATTTCCTGCTATATTGGCACATCGACGGTTAGGTAATTGTGCATTTATTGTTGCAGATGGCTCAGGCACCTCCTGAATAATCGGGTTGCCTGTCATTACAATCGGACAACCTCCTGCGTTTGAAGCCTGAACACGATAGCTTCCTAATAATACATTACTCCAAACGATAGGATTACCATCACCAATTCTAACACCTCCATCATTATCCCATGAGCTAGTGCCTGCATTCCATTTTTGCAATTGATATAAAAGGCCGCCATCACTGTCTGCCAATGTCAGGTTGACGTCACTTAATGCTGCTGATGGACAGTATAAAAGTTTGTTGGCCGATAAAGTATAAATACTTGGTTCTGCCTGAATCGCTACCGAACCAGACATATCACTGATACATGCTCCAGATGATGCCTTTACTGTATAGACGCCAGGAATTGCCTGTACTCCAAAAGTTAGTTCGCCATTATTACCAGGCAGAGTATTAACAATACCTGCACCTCTGTATAAAGTATAACTTACTGTTGGCAATGTTGGGTTAACCACACTTCCAATTCTAATTTCAGCTGAAGGACAAAATGTACCAGTATTAACTATAGGTTTATCCTCTGGCATTGCCACTACTTCAGCAGAACTTAGCATATCTTCTTCACATGCTTCCGCTATGTTAAAAGCCTTAATGGTGTATACACCAGGAGTGGTCCGTAACCCAAAATTACCATTACCAATCTGATCTGCAATTTTCACATTATCTAAATACAGATCGTATCGAATCCCCACTTCTGCACCTGTTAGGTTTACATTTACCCCTACGTCAGCGCAAGCTGTTCCACCGGTTACTGTAAATACCTGTGGGGTAACATTGGTAAAACTCACTGAGGTAACTCCAGTTACATCAGCAATACAGCCTCCTCCATCAGAAACTGTTGTAATTGTATAGGTTTTGTCTGTCGATTCACTACCAAGATTTATCAGTAGATTATTAGCCGATGCTAAAATATTTGAATATACATTTGTCGAAGTCTCATCTTCAATATCAATATCGTAATTACCAGACCCACCTGAAATTGTTAATATAGTTTCCGCATTATAAGGAATTCCACAAGGTGTTGGATCAACCGCATAGAAGTCGATTACAGTAGGAGCAGTAAATCCAGGTCTCGTTTTCAGAAGAACATCATAAGTGATACCACCAACCGTCCAATCCAGGTGATAATTGTTGTTACCCGCAACAGTTTTCGTAATCATTGCACTTTCATCGTTTGATGAAAACGTCAAGCTCGCCATATCTGTCCATGTACACCCTGTTTGATCAACAACTGGTATTGTTGCACCACCACCCGTTACAGCACCTGCCAAAACTACAGAAGCAGGTATTGATCCCCCTGCACAATTTGTTTCATACTGATAAACCTGCCCATTAACCTGCTCAACTCCTACTAACAAACTAAGGATTAACATCAAAGATGCAATCCTTCCATATAATCTTCTTTCGATTATTGATCGGGTATTTCCGCCCATGTCCCCAGTCATATGTTTATAGTTCTTTCCTAATGCTCTCAAAAAAACTGTACGCAAAATAGTCAAATTTGTTCGCTCTTTAACTGACTTTCTGTACCAAATATTTAAATTAACCAGTGTTTTTAATACTTCTTTTACTTAATTATCCGAAAGGCATTGCCTGGCAAACACTTAACCAAACCGGCAAATTCAAGCGACAGCATACTTGCACTCACTTTATTGACAGGCACCATACTTTTTACACATAGCTCGTTAGCTGTTAACTCCTTATTTTCGGACAAAATATTATATAAAAGCTCTTCCTCCTCAGTGCTAAACGAATGAAATAAAGAAGGTTGAACAGTTCGTTCTTTAGCTGAACTTTCCCAACCTAATGCGTATTCCAAATCATCGACATTTTCAATCAATGCCGCTATACTTCTTTTAATCAAATAATTACTCCCTTTAGACAACTCATCCCGAGGATTCCCTGGGAAGGCCAATACATCACGATTGTATGATTCGGCAATACGAGCCGTTATAATCGCCCCACCTTTTATTGGCGATTCCACCATTACCAATGCATCTACCAGGCCAGCTACTATCCTGTTTCGTCGGACAAAATTGGGTCGATCCGGCTTAGTGCCTGTTATAAATTCAGTGACCAATCCACCTGCATCCAGCATTTGTGTTGCTGTATTCCTGTGTAATGAAGGATAAATACGATCGAGACCATGAGCCAGAACTCCCACGGTTGGCAAGTTATTTTTAAGTGCCGCACGATGAGCACATATATCAATACCATAGGCCAAACCTGATACAATACACAGCTCAGGATACCTGGATGATAATCCTTCAATTAGCTGTTCGCAATTTAAACGGGCATCTTCCGAAGAGTTACGTGTACCCACAACACCAAGCATTTTTGTATGATTAAGATCGCTACCGCCTTTTACGAAAAGCATAATTGGTGCATCATCGCAATGTGTAAGTCGCTTTGGGTAGTTATCGTCAGTAAAATAAAGAGGTGTGATATCGTGCTTGTATATGAACTCAATCTCTTCTTCTGCACGTTCCATAACGTCTACAGACTTAATAAGTCTAGCCAACTCGATGCCTATGCCCGGGATAGCGGATAAAGATTTTACACTCTGAGAAAAAACATCCTGTTCGTTACCAACATAGGCAACAAGGTTACGGGCGAGTTTCGGGCCAATTCCTTTAATCAGATTAAGTCCGATTTGATATTTTAGGCGATCTGACAATATGAGGTTCGATTAGTTAGTACTAAAATAGAAAATATTTCTAAGCTACCAAGCGATAATTGGTTAGTTTTAAATAAAGTATCAAGATATAAATATGAAAATGATCGCAGCTCAATACCACCAATCACTATTAGATGCGAGCTTGTGTAACTTAATGCTGTAAACTTAAATCAGGATCGTATCTTGACTAACATCCTGGTTATTTAAGCTGCGATCCTTTACTATACAAATCCTCATCGTCCATTGCGAACTCTGCGGTAAAAACCATCAATAGTTCCTGTGGGGTATTCTGAAAGTCACTCCGGTTGTAACCAAACCAATATTGCCGTGCCCTATTTCCACCAACATGCAAAAGTTATCTGTTACAAAATATCTGACACCTATCATTGGCCGTACCTTCATATCAAATGAGGATGCTTTAAAATCCTCCAGCAGCTGCTGTTCCTCATTCCACACATCTTTCTCATTCAGGCTATTCCATTTGCACAAAACACTTAAACCAGCATAAAAATCCCAGTCACCTAAAAACACCGAATAATTGGTCCACTCTTCAATCCATCCGGCAAAATGGATATTTCCCGTTCCACCTATTACTATATCCGTATATTTTTGAACATTGCTTGAAAGTGTATCATTCACATACTTATCCTGGTTAAAGCCCATCAGGAAACCAATACTTAAATAATCCTTCACCCCTTTTTCTACAGCAATAGAAATTGGCGGAATTTTGCGGATGCTGTATCCATCCCAATCGTTCCGATCACTATAATCTGCAAATGAAATTTTCGGACTTATATACCAATCCTTATCCCGAAACTGACCATTTATATCTGTTAGGATTAAACTCAGGAAAAACAACAGGAAAATATATCGATGCACAGGGTATTCGTATTTATCTATTTTAACCACCTCCCCCCGACTT
>DIYS01000273.1 GCA_002429115.1 Saccharicrinis sp. UBA6048
ACTTAGTCGGGGTACTCCTCCTTCAAAAAGGAGTGAGCCCCGATAGCTATCTGGGGGATGTAAATACCCTCCCCTCCTAAATTTTAGGAGGGGTGCCGACAGGTGGGGTGGTATATTTATATTTTAAGTGCGTTCACCCTGATTGAAACATTGAATTGTAAGATTAAGTATGGTATGCTTAATTCGTCAAATGTCCAAACCCTTTTTCCTTTAACCATGCCGGATTAAAGATTTTGCTCAGATATTTAAAACCGCTATCGGGTAGTACAGTTACAATCTTTGCAGGGCCTTCCATTCGCTTTGCAACTTCCAGAGCCGCCCAAACATTACCTCCGCTTGAACCACCTACCATCAGGCCTTCCTCACGGGCAAGTCGTTGTACCATAGCAATGGCTTTCTCATCATCAAATTCAATGGCTTCGTCGACAAGGTCAAAGTCCATAGTTGCACAGATTTTTGTCTTACCCGCTCCCTCTACATGAAACGACTCTATATAAGACAAATAATCCTCTTTGCCCTCGAAATAAGGTTTGTAAACAGACCCCTTAGGATCTGCAAGGATCACTTTTACATTCGAATCGTTTTCTTTTAATCGTTTTGCAACACCTGAAATGGTTCCGCCTGTTGATGCTGAAGCCACAAAGGCATCGATCTTCCCATCCATTTGATCCCAGATTTCTTTACCTAAAGTCATGTAATGGGCTTCCGGATTATTAAGGTTGTTGTATTGATCAACGTGATAGTAGTCCGGACTTTCGGCTGCTTTAAGGGCAGGGAATTTTCCGTATGTCAGCTCAGGTTTGACAATAACTTCAGCGCCGTATGATTTTATTATTGCGATCTTTTCTTCACTACATTTATCAGGAACAAAAATAATTGATTTCAATCCCATACTGGATGCAATCATGGCAACGGAGGCACCTGTATTACCTGAACTTCCCTCAACAAGCGTTGTATTCTTATTGATTTTACCTTCTTCAATACCTTTTTGAATCATATAAGCAATAATTCGGTCTTTTGTACTTCCGGTAGGATTCATGAATTCCAGTTTGGCATATATCTCCACTCCTGGTTTTGGATCAAGTGTCTTTAAATGCACCATATTGGTGTTTCCGATCAAATCCAATGCTTCAATTTTTGACATAACAGTACTTTCCAATTAAGTTATAATCCGTAAAAATAGCACTTACATCATAGTAAACCAGAACTTATTAAAAAAAAACGATTGCCTGAATTTTACTTGGAAAGAACAACCATGATTAACCTGATGAGTTTTAAATTTCTGCAACATACACTCAAACGCCGTTGTGTGGTAATATCATGTAAGGCTACAATATCAGGGAAATTGATTTTAAACATAACGAATACAAATTGCTGTGCAATTAGTATTTTGAGTTATCCACAGATGCGCACAGATTTTCACTGATTAATTAAAACCACTATGTGGTTTAATGTTTTCCGCAGGAAAATAAAAAATCTGTGTTAATCTGCGGTAACCTGTGGACAGCTTTTAAGTTGCGCCGCAACCTTTTTTTAATAGATGTTGCTTAAAGGCGAATTCCCTGGCTACAATATAACTTGATTGATTCTGATAAAACTAATGACGATAAAGTTTTAGCCCCATTCATGATGGTACAGATGCCAAAATCAAAAAGGCTGTTAAGTTCCTTGCAGCTGGTGCTGAATTAGGAACTTTTCTTCGTAAGATAAACACCCAGCATTACAATAGTCATAAACAGCAGGTGATAAACCGATACCACTTCACCATCCAGCATGCCCCACATAATCGCGAATATAGGAATCACATAGGTCACTGAAGAGGCAAATACGGTTGAAGTAAACTTGATCAAGGTATTCATCATCAACATAGCTGTAGCCGTACCAAGGATGCCTAACAAGGCAATGGCACCGAGGTGTATAAGCCAATCCGGATTTTGAGTAGCCGCCTTTATATCCGAACCAAAGAAAAAAGAAAGGGCAACAGGGCCAAGAAACATAAAGGACAAGGCCGTTATCTGCACACCGCTTAAATGAGTCAAATACGCTTTTACCACATTAATATTTACAGCATAACATATGGTTGCAATCACCACAAAGAAAGCGTAATTATTCAGGTTACTTAAGGAAATTTCCTGTCCGGAAACAATTAAGCCAAGAGCCCCAATTAAGCCCAAGCCAATACCTATAAACTGGCTTAAACGACTTCGCATCCTGAAAAACACAACACTGATCACCAGTGTAAATACTGGTGTTAAAGAGTTGAGCATACCGGCCAAAGAACTGTCAATCTGTGTTTGTGCCTTAGTAAATAAAAAGGCAGGGATCAGATTGCCTACAAAGCCGGCTATGATTAAAGGAAGAATATCTTTGCGTTGAAGTGTTTTTAAATGACGCAGGGCTAATGGCAATAAAAACAGGAATGCGAACCCCATACGTAATGATGCCACCTGTATATTATCAAAACTCTTCAGGCCTATTTTCATCAGAATAAATGAACTCCCCCACACAAAGGCAAGTAATGCTAATACTGCAAACTGAAACCACTTTTTAGTCCAAGGCATACGATCTGTTTTAATGGTGCGAAGCTAAGGTTTTCTAACAACAATCAGGCACAAGGATTCAGGGAAATCGCCATTAACCATTTTAACCACCTCCCCACTTCGTGGGACACCTACCCGTCCCCTTCCAGACTATATCTGGACAAGCTCTGAATTTTAGGGAGTGTGCCGGCAGGCTATTGCCATTAACTTGAGATGTGAAAGGTTATGTGAGCTGCAAATCAAGGCGGGTTGGCCAGAGCAAGAGACCGGGCCTGTGCAGGCGTGAAGCATTCGAGGGGGCACTTGAGGCGGTTGTGTGTTGGCCGGAATCGAAGGGTGAAGCGGGATGAAGGATTCTCTTGGTCTAGCGTTTTTTGCCTACTTTTTTTGGCAATGCAAAAAAGTAGGTAGGGCTTGGGACAACGTCCCAATATTGAGGGATTCACAAAGCAATTTTTTAAGTTAAAGGCATTACCCGGCAGACGGAGTGGTATATTTATTCCTTAATGCAATTTCCTTTCACAAGGATTGAGTTAATCTCTGAATTATTCGTATTCTTCCTATCTTTATCTGCCAAATTAAAAAACAACTTAACATGTACATCAGACAACTACTTGCGATGGCAATTATGTTAGCTGCGTATACTATTAACGCGCAAAACACATTACAGCCATCCGACCTGCTTAGTTTAAAATCAAGTCAGATTATTCAAATGCATCCTGAGGGCAATAAGGCCATATATGCGGTATATACACCGCGCACACCAAATGAGGCTCCAGGTGGTTCGCATGTTGAATATATGCTTACAGACCTTGAAACGAATCAATCGAAACCATTATTTAGCGATGACTTCAAGGGCTATTCACCACTATGGAGTGCAGATGGTAAACACCTGGCTTTTAAAATGAGAACAAAAGGCAAGTATCAGATATTTGTATTGCCCGAAAATGCCAGTACCCCCGTTCAGGTAACGGATGAAAGTAATGGCATTAAGGCATTTAAATGGAATCCGGATAACAAGGGTTTTGCCTATACTTCAACCATGCCATACTCTGAAAAAGAAAATGAGTTGAAAAAGCGTGGTTATGATTTTATCTACTTTGAAGAGAACATTAAGAATGATTTTCTGTCATTGGTTACATTTGATGAGAATTTTAAGCAAACATCAACAATACAAATCACTAAAGACAATAATGTTTGGGATTTTAACTTTGACCAGCAAGGAAAGCAACTGGCCTATGCTGCTACCGATTTAAAATTAATCGACCAAAAGTACATGTTTCGTAAGGTTCATATTTTCAACATAGCGAGTGGCAAAATCACGCGTGTGCTGGATAATGTTGGTAAACTGGGAAATTACAGTTTTAGTCCTGATGGGCTCCACCTAAGTTATACTGGCGCTTTAAACCTGAATGACCATGCGGTTAGCCAGGTATATAAGGTTGATATTGCCAGTGGAGACATTACCAATATGACGCCTGACAAATACAAGGGACATGTTAGCTGGAGCGCCTGGAAAAACAATAAAGAAATCGTTTACCTTGCGCATGAAGCGGTCTATCCGAAATTATACACCGTATCGTTAAAAACCAATAAGCGTAAATTATTTCTAGATGCTGAGAAGAATGGTGTCATTTTTAGCACACCTCAGTATTCAAGCAGTTTTAAGTCATTCGTATTTAACGGAAGTACTCCAACGGATATATCCAATATTTATAAATGGGATGGCAAGAATGATTTATTTAAGATCACAGATATCAATCCTGAATTGGCTCAAGAACAACTGGGTCAGCAGGAAGTGATTAATTATTCGGCTCGCGATGGTTTAAACATTGAAGGCTTATTGATGAAGCCTGTTGGATATAAGGAAGGTGAGAAATATCCATTAATTCTATACGTTCATGGCGGACCTGAGTCACACCATTCTAACGGCTGGTTAAGCGGTTATTCCACTCCGGGACAGGTAATGGCAGGCAAAGGCTACTTGGTGGCATACATCAACTACCGCGCAAGTACCGGTTATGGGGTTGATTTTGCCATGGAAGGATTTGAAGATCCGGCAGGTAAAGAATTTGATGATTTAGCCGATGCCATTGATTACCTTATTGAAAACCACGGAGCGGATCGTAATCGCGTAGGTATGGCTGGTGGCTCATACGGTGGTTATGCCTCTGCCTGGTTTGCCACTTATTATACCGATTATATTAAAGCGGCCGCTGTGTTTGTTGGCATTACCAATGTTGTAAGCAAGCGAGGAACTACCGATATCCCATATGAGGAATTATATGTCCACAGCAATAATCCCTTAGAAGATATGTGGGAGCTAAACCTTAAGCGTAGTCCGGTGTACCACGCGCATAAAAGTAAAACTGCCACTTTAATCTATGGTGGTGATGCTGATCCTCGTATTCACCCATCGCAGAGCCTTGAGCTTTATCGCCGCATGAAGATGAATAATCACCCGGCCGTTCGTCTGGTTCAGTACCCTGGTGAAGGACACGGTAACCGTAAGCAAGTAGGCCGTATCGATTTGCTTTATCGCCAGATTGCCTGGATGGATTGGTATGTTAAAGAACTGAAACCATTTGATGGTCCTATGCCTCCGCTTGATATCAGTGACAAATACGGCTTAGACTGGGCATATTAAAACATCAAGTCAACGGATGGATACAAAGTGACTATGAGCATTCATCCGTTGATCTTTTATCACATTAGACAATAACTTCCTATGAAAACAGCCCTTATTGCAGGATCAACCGGATTGATTGGCCAATCGCTTTTGAGAATCTTACTGGACAGCACTGAATACGAAAAAGTCATTGCACTTGTCCGCCGCCCACTATCAATAGAGCACCCAAAGCTTAATGAACAAGTGATTGATTTCGATAACTTATCTGATTTAAAAAGCAGTAATTCTATTGATGATGTATTTTGTTGTATAGGTACCACCATAAAAACAGCAGGAAGCCAGGAAGCGTTTAGCAAGGTCGATTTAAGCTATGTTATTGAACTAGCCGAGTGGGCTAAACATTATAACTGTAAGTTATTTTCAGTCGTCAGTTCGGTTGGTGCAAAACCAAATACATCCAACTTCTATTTGCGAACAAAAGGCCAGATGGAAGATGCCATTTTACAGCTTGATATTCCTGGCGTTCATATTTTCCGTCCTTCTCTCCTACTGGGTAAGCGCAATGAGTTTCGACTAGCTGAAAAAATCTTCGAGAAACTAATGTTTGTATTAAATCCATTAATGATTGGAGACCTTAGGAAATACAGAGCCATTAAAGCCAGCGATGTTGCACAAGCTATGTATAATAAAGCTCAAACAAACGTAAGTGGTATTCGTATTTTTAAAGGAGATACAATTGCTTAGTGAGTGAATGCTAAACAATAGTTAAAATCATTCAGATAGGGTGTTCAATTTTACATTCTAATTTTAACGCTATTTTTTTGAAGAATAAAGCATTAACAAATCAGAAACTCTTTTCGTTAGGGCGTTATTTACGTTCTGAAAATATTGCCTGAAAGGCAAATTCGTTTCAGGATAGGTTGTTTGAACATAGTGAAATAAGGCCTATCGTTTATAACAATTATTGGATTGAGGTCTGAAAGACCGATACGTGATTAATCCCAAACGTACCTTTCGTCAGTATCCGTCTCCACAATAAC
>DIYS01000181.1 GCA_002429115.1 Saccharicrinis sp. UBA6048
AACAGGCAGTAAATAATTACATACATGGTTTTTCAGTTTGATAATAGTATCAATGTGTTTGTATAAATCCTCTATTCGGGTATGTATATAATTTCACCATTATCCAGTTGATAGGCTACACCTACACGTTTTCCTTTATTACCCGATGAACCGGATTCGTCGGATGCCTTATAAGTATCTATTTTTTTACCTTTTTTGGTAATAATTTCCATGTTCTCCTGTCCCGGATTTTTTACCATGGTAAAATCCTCTTTCGAAAACATTTCTGTCATCTTATAACGAGCCACCAAGGCCACCATCAGAGCCAAGGCAAACACCATAGCCACATCAAATAGGTTGGAAACGGTAGCCATAGGGTCAATATCTTCTTCTTGTAAAAAACGTTTTGAACGACGCATGATAATTAGCTTTTTGCTGCCAGCGATTGGCGATTAGTTATCTACAGCTTCTTAATTTTCTTATGAAGAGTTTGAATAAACCAACTCACTTCTCTCCATTCATTTCTCATCATTCTTTTTAAGCAGCTCCACCACAAACTCAAGATTATTTAAATCGGCGGCAAACCAGCGACGTTTAATCTGAAGAACAATAAAACCAACAGCGCCAATCAGCAAACCAATCACTGTTGTAGCGAATGCTACCTGCATATTGCTAGCCATTGAAGCTATATCGCCCGACGCCAGACCAACCAAGGCAGGGCCCATTGGTATCAATGTGCCCATCAGTCCGAGTATAGGTCCTAGTTTGGCCAAAGTTTGTGCGCCTGCTAAATCTTTCTGACACATAATCTCATAATCATTAAGAGCTTTGTCGTAATACACTTCATCCCGCAGGCTATTTAAAAGCTTTTGGAGATAAATTGAACTAACTAATTTATCAGAAGCTGGTGCATTGGTCAGTTCAACTCTAACATTCTCATGGTTTAATCCGTCAAATACAGAACGTATTTGCTTGTTAAACTTCAACTTTTGAATGTACATGCTGTAAAATGTACCAATTAATATCAATGCTCGTCCAAAAAACAGCAGTAATAATACAATAACCGGCACCAATAATCCGGTTGAAATCCAATATAAAATCTTCGTTATTTCGTCCATTTGTTTGTTTTAATAAGCAAATTCTTAAATTATAATGCTTAAGACTTTGTCTCTTATTATTAATTTAATTAAAAGTGTTCATCGTGTTATCTTTTTACTTATGCGTGAGTATGTGTCTCTTTACTATAGATTTTAGTTTGATTTTATGCCAGAATACTCCTGCAATGATGCCACTTATTACAACGATCAGTAACACTAGCAATGGTGCTATGGATAGTTCCTGATTGGCTGATTGAACTGGTAATCGCAACATGACTACTGATAAAATTATACCTCCGATTAATTGGAGCATATGTACAATAAATTTCATCTCCAGTTGCAGGTCAAATTCTGGAACTAGGGCTTTAAATCCCCGGCCCAGCGAATATATTACCATCACACAAGCGCCGGCAATAACCACAGCAGCCATCTTAAATTCTACACCATGTATTTGCAGAAAAAAAATGCTTTCCATGTAAAACAAGGCCGGAAAGATGATAATGCCAGGCAAATACACTGCATATCTGAAAATCTTTTTAACCGGCTCCTTGTAATAATCCTGAATTAAAAAGATACTGATTAATGAACCGCCTACTGCTTCGATTACTTGTAACACTGTAAAATCCATCATCACACCAGAGTTAGTAAGCGTTGCTCTAAAAGCTTTATAGCTCTGTTCTATGGCCATATGATGCATAAAATAAACAAAGAGCATTACGGCCATTAACCATCCCCAATGCAACCAGGGATTTCGTAAAAGTTGCAATTGTATGGCAAATGATACAATAGCTAATATGAATAATGTTATTACTAATGTTTGCATTTTGTTTTGTTATTTACTGGCAGCTAAGTGCCAGAAAGCCAGATTTATCTTTATAAGTAATGGTGCACGGTGTACTGTTCACCGTGCACTTTACTTTTACTTCCTTCTTCTTCGGATAAATAGGATGATAAGAACAAGAACTAACAGTGAAATTCCACCAACAGTTTTAACATCGAAATTCATAGTCAGATCGGTCTGTTCCTGAAGATTGATTTTTTCATCCTTCTTAAGCACCATATTTTCTTCCGATGTTTCCTTCTTGGATTCTCTTACGTTATCAATCTCACTGGAATATGCCTGCTGCTTATCTTCTGGTAATTGTTCGTTAATAAATGAACGCAGCTTAGCATTGTCACAAACAAAACCACTGCATCCTGCTTCATGTTGCTCAATCAAATCGGCATGCAGTTCGCTCATGGCTTTAATTTGCTCGGGTGAGGCTTTCCACATGCCTTTACGAACCGTTTCCAGCATTACCGCCGTCATTTCCTGTAATGCATAAGGATTTTCCCTTTCAAAGAAATCGTGTACGTTCAGGTTGAGCTTATCATCCACATATACATCGTATAAATCGTTCCACAAGCGCTCTTCTATAACGGAAGGTTTCATCACATTCCAGCCAAAGGTATTACGAAAAGTTTCAGCAAAGCCATCAGCCGATGAGGCACCACCGTTCATATGTTCCTTAATGTAACGCTCGTTAAGCAAGGTTGTGCGACTTTCTACCCCAATGGCTTCTTTTAATCCTTGTATACGTGGGTTAGAAGCATTTCTGAAATCATTAAAGTACGACTCGGCATCATTACCCGTTACTTCATGAATGGCTAGATTAAGACCTCCCATAAATTCATAAACGTGGTCGAGGCTTAAAGCTCCCCAGGTATTACTCTGACGTGGTTGAACCACTGCTTCTGTATTTAATAACGCTGCCTCAAATACACCGTCATTAAATGCGCCCCAGGCTTCTTCATTGCCATAGAAGGCTCCCATATTATTGATGTAAGTTTGGGCTAAAGTAGAAGTGCTATCCCAGCGGTCACTGGCTTCCACCATACCCATAATGGATGCGCCATAGTTACCATTAACACCACCAAACACACGTTGAGCTGCAAATGCACGCGCCTGTTTAGGCGAGAATCCTTTATCAATAAGGTGTTTCTCAGCGTCAGCAATTCCCTTGGACACAAAGTTATTTTCTTTACCGGCTTCGGCTGCCATGCTGATGGCACGATTGATTACTGATAAACGAGATGCGGCTAAATCGCGCAGCTGACCCGAGGTTTGAATCACTACATCAATACGTGGTCGGCCCAGTTCCTCTTTATCCATTAAACGAATATCATTTACCTTGCCTCGTGGCGTCCATACGGGCTCAACCCCTAACAAATACAATATTTGTGCAATCGTTGTTCCTTCCGACTCAATAAAAGCACTTGACCATAATGTGAAACTTACTTTTTGTGGATAAGCGCCATGCTTCTTCTGATAATCGGCCAATAAGTCATCACCTAACTTCTTAGCAACCATCCAGGCCTCTTTTGTTGGCGTGTTTTCTGTATTAACCGAAAACAGGTTACGCCCGGTAGGTACTGTTTCGGGGTTGGCTACCGGGTCACCTCCTGGAGTAGGCGGAGTAAAACCTCCGTTCAAAGCATTAACAATACCATCAAATTCTTTTTGTGAGCTATTCGCTAATTCGGCTTTTTTAATGAGGATGGATTTAAGTGTTGATTCCACATTAAATACAGCCATAGCAAAGGCTTTCTCTTTGGGATCACCAACATCTTTTTTCTGGCTGGCACCTGAATGTCCATCTACCTTTGGCTTTTCAGCATTTTTACCATCTTTTGAGACACCATGGGGATGTGCAGATGTACCATGCGAATGACCATTTGGCTTACTTTCTTTTTTCGAGCTGTGGGGATGAGTCGCTTCTGAATGCGTATGACCATTTTGATTCTTTTTCACTGAATAGGGATGAGCATGAGTGTGACCAGGTGCATTAGCTGATTTTGTTGACTCTTCCTTTGATTGGCTGTCGTGTGGGTGGCCTGATTCCTTTTTAACCCCGTGCGGGTGTCCTCCTCCATGGGCAGGGCCTTGTTTATTGGCCTCATCTTGCAACTTCTGCCAGGCCATGGCTCGTTTGAGATCGGCTTTGGCAATTAATTGCTTATACATGGCTTTTGATTGTCCTGTTTTAAGTACTTGCTTAACGTAGGCCTCACTAGGCGTAATATATTGGCTTCGTAACCATTGTCTGTCACGCAGTTGTTCACGTTTTACACGGCCTGCCAGCACATCCACTTCAGCTAAATGATAAGCTAATTCATCATTATGCATCATTAAAATGGTTTCATCCAGCTTCTCAGCCGAATAAGGAACTCCCATAGTATAGAGTCCACCTGTTATTTTCTCATGCGATAATTCTTCCACAAAATTCTGGATACGAATCATTTCCTCTTCGGAATAAGCCTGACTTAGTAAACTATCTAAGCCAAGTTCCTTATGCATCCCTTTATCTACGATAATTTCCTTTACAGATAAGGCATATTCGGTTTTTAATGCACCTTTAGCCTGAACATACTGATTTAGTTTATCGGACAGGATTTGCATTTTCTGCATGGCCTTGGCCTTTATAAACGGAGGTGTTAGGTAAGTTTGTGTGGAGGCATAACTGCGTCGTTTAGCTATCATTCCCTCACCCACATTGGAGATGGTGTAAACATAGCTGTGTGGAGCCGTACCTATTAGCGGATCTGTCCAATCATAATCCGATAAGGCAATCTGCTTGCCTGGCGTAAATTCAAGGCTGCCATGCGTACCAAAATGCATTACAGCATCGGCTCCAAAGCCTTTCTGAATCCAAAGATATGGGGCTATGTAAGTATGCGGTGGTGCCACTTTAGCACCGTGCACCAATTCAAAAGTATTATCTCCTAAACCAGGCATTTGCTGTGGTAACAATACCACATTCCCGAACTTTACGCGGGCAACGGCAATATACTCCTGACCATCTTTATACACATCCATGTAAGAACCAGGTGCTTTTCCATAGCGTTCAACAACATCCTGCATCAATTCTTCAGGAAATACATTGGCTGCCCACTGGTTATAATCTTTAACTGAGACTAACTCAGGCTCACCTGTATCCAGGTATCTGTTAAAAGCTCCTTCGGCATATGGCCCAAGTACGGGTCCTTTGGTCATTATTTCTTTTTCAAAAGAAGGGTAATCAGCTGGTAAGCTGCCAAGATTGTATCCTTCTTTTTCAAGATGTAGCAACATATTGTGCAATGATGGCAGCACCTCCATATTAGCAGCTGTCAGCGCATTTTTACCTGGCCCTTTGAAATAAACAATAGCCAGCTTCTTATCCTTATTGGGCATTACCTGAAGGTTAAGGTAGTTACTTACCATTTGCCCAAATTTCTTCATTCGATTAGGAATAGCTTTAAAAATCAGGAAGCCCTTATCATCTTCTTCCTGTGCAATACAGGCGTAAGGCACAATACCACCATCAAATTCGGGCATGGTAACGCTTTGGCTTAAAAGACCGCCAACCATTCCTTGCCGGTCTTTTAACCAGTCGTCGCCACGCTGATGAACAGTAATAGGACACAATACCGGTACATTCTGTGCTTTTAACCAGGCAGCTATTTTTTTTGATGAACCCCCCATGGACAAACGTCCGTGTGGCATATAAATAATTAAATCAGGTTTAATTTCATTCATGTAATTAAGGCGCCCTCTAAAACCGGAGATGGGGTATAAATTGATGTTACGCCCTTGTATTTCTTCTATCAGGCTATTGAGGTGATCTCGATTAGCTATAAAAGGACCAGGGATACTGGTAAAAAGAATCACCTTTTTCTGACCCTCCTTGTGAAAGCCCTTATCTTTGGCATAAGCCTCAAAATCACTTACTTTTTCGTAAGCTATATCTTCGTCAATATGAAACAGTACGTCAGCAGACACTTCGACGGGATCAACGGGTGATTGGACAAAATAAGGCTTCTGGTCAATCTCTGTACGGATATAACGCAGAACATTGCTGTAATTCTTATTCCCACCATTGTCGATGTATTCCTCAACCACTGATTTAGCACTATCATTCAGATTAGTTAATTCGAGTGCCCTGTTGGTGGATGATTGCAGGTAGATACCAGTTCCCTTAGTACCAACTTCCTTAATATAGCTTTCTTGTTCGGCTGTTAGTTTAAGCCCCATACCAAAGATGAGCATCATATCATATTGCTCCAGATTCTTCGTTTTGTTTTCATCTTCGTAGATGTCTACATCGATAAAACAATTATCGACCGAACGGGCAATTTTGGTCGCCATGAACTCAGGGTAGTTTATAAGCGCCACTTTAGTGGGTGCCAGCCATTTGCTCCAGGCCGTGTAGCCGATTCCAATTACTACAATAGCCAGAAATAGAGCTATGAGGTATTTTTTATTCATTGGTTATCCTTTATTATACAGTCAATAAATTGAAAGGCAGAAGGCAAAAGTTTAAACATTAACAGCCAAATACCTCGGTTAATTCTAATTACTTTTAGGATAGTTGTTCATTTGTTTATAAAAGGGCAGTTAAGGCGATAAATCCCTGTCAGGCGCAATTGCCCAACAGGGAACGGGAAAACACTAAATGATATAGTGTATATGTTATTCTTCTGCCTGAATGGTTTCAGGAACCAAAGCGTATTCGATTTTAATAATGCGCTCTGAAGTTGTTTCTCCATAAAAGCTTAAGAAACGCAATTTGTAGTAGTCCCCGTTAGCCATTTTAATAACGTAGAAGTTATTTGATTTTACCACATAAGTTTTTGTTGACCAATCCAAAGATTTCCAATCGGAACCAATCGTTTCAACTTCTTCACTATAAGTTAGTCCTTTTACATCGTTAATAACAAGACTAGCAAAAGCTGCTGCTATATCGTTTTCTTTCTCACTTTCATCATATACTTTTTCTGCAACAGTAATTCCAGCCTCAGCATTAAATAATACACCAGTTAAATTATAAGGGCTCCCTTCAGGGTTTCCCATATAAGTTGTACCCTTATAGTTTGTAAATACCAATTCCCATCCATCTACATCGGCTGTTTTATTTATCACATAGCCATCAGGTACTTCTTCTCCTTTTGCTGCATAATCATATATATTAAATTGCGTCCAGCTATCGGTATCAACCTTACCTGTTGCAATTGCGGATTCTTCACCAAATTTAAAATAAGTTTGCTGTGCATAAACAGCAGTTCCCATTCCTCCACTGGGATCTGGAATATAGGTATAATCCATATCAGCTTTAAATGTCTTCATGCCATAATCCTTTGGTGTTACTTTTTCATCTTCATCACATGATGTAAAACCTAAGCCCATAGTAGCTATTGCAAAAGCAAATAATAACTTTTTCATGTTTATCATTTTTTATTGTTATTTATTTAGAGTTTATTGAATGTGTAAATGAGATTGATAAAAAATGAGCGCCCGTATGAGATGGGAATTCCATTTCCCGACGAGTGTCCACCTCCACCAATACTTCTTGATACTCTGGTAATATCAAAGAGATTCTTCACGCCTAAAGTCCCTTTTAGCTTGTTTTTTATAAAGCTTTTTGACGTTGAAGTGTTCATTGTATGAAAGGCATCTTGTTTAGCTTCTTTCAATTTATTATCCTTCGAATCTATCGCGAAATATGGCAATGAACCATTGTATTTATAATCTATTTCAAATGAAACATTAGACCTTGAATGCCTGTAACTAAGGCCTCCAAAAATATCATGTGATATATTAAACTTATCAGAGTTATTTATTTCCTCGTAGTAATTATATCTTGCCGTTAAGCCATACCCAGCTCTAATTTTCAAATTCTTTTTGAAGCTATAATTAATGTCTATATTAGTGCCATATGATTCATATTCATCAATGTTATAATAAACATTTGCATGTTTCCCATCTACTTCAACCTCCACTAAATCAATTTTATCCTTCATTGTATTATAATAGGTAGCCGCGCTTATCATCCAGCTATGAATATCATGCTGATGAATATAATCTAATGATGAACTTATATTATAAGAATATTCAGCCTTCAAATCTGGATTACCAAAAATAGTATGATTAACATCATCGAATATGTAGTATAGTTCTTTAAGTTCAGGAGCTCTATACCCCCTTGCAAAAGAAGCTCTCCAACTCATTCTCTCGGTCATATTCCATTTCGTGTTTAAAGAATATACAATAGGAGCATCATACTTTGAATTATACATAAACCTTAGTCCAGGCTCAATCTCAAAGCCAGGCGTAATGGAGTAATTTACTTTTACAAAACCAGCATAATCTCCAATGTTTTGTATTTGATCAAGTACACGTTCTCCTTCAAAAGTTTCATAACTTAAATCGACGCCACCCTGAATAGTAAGTTTAGAAGGCAATAGTGCGGTACTATAAATTGCTCGTGTCATTAAGTTGCTGGCTTCTTGCGAAGTCACCTTTTCTCGCCATTTTTTATCCAGATCAGTCAGGTACATATCATATCCATCTGAAGCACGTTCATACAGGTTATACCCTGCAACAACATCCAAACTGCTTCTTTCCCATCTATTGAATAAATTTAACCCAAAATCAATCCTGTCTGTATAATAATAACTATCACTTACTTTGTAATCAGCATCCAGCTTGTCACTTTTCACAAAAAGCTGATCATGATAATAACCGAACTTACCCCCCAATGTTAAATTATTATTAGAGTATTGATAATTTATATTTCCTCGATAAAGGTTCTTTGGTTTCCAATCCATCGAACGTGTATTTTTATCAAAATCAACACCCCGAAAATATTCATAGCCTCCATCAAGTGATATAGAACTCCTACCAACACGTTTGGAAACGTAGGCATTGCCATTGTAGCGACCTACACTCTCAACAAAAGCATCTGCCTGAGCTGTGAAATCGTGATAGCTATTCTTTTTTGTGATGATATTGATGGTTCCGGCCAGGGCATTGTTACCATAAACAACCGACATAGGCCCTTCAATCACTTCAATTTGCTTAACATTAGCCATATTAATCTGGCTTAAATCTACGTTACCATTTAATCGACCAATAACAGGCACTCCGTCGATCATAATTTTAACGTTAGAACCACTCATACCCAGCATCTCTATCTGGCTGCCAAGTACTAAGTCACTTCTAATTCGAATATTAGCTTCAGTCAACAACACTTCTGCTAAATTGACTGAGCCCGACTGCCGAATTTTGGCTTCACTGATAACCTTTACTTTATAAATAGAACTATCAACTGGTGTTGGTTCATTAGTCCCAGTCACCACCACCTGATTAATACTAAAAACATCTGATTTTACAGGTATTACTGCACCTTCTTCGATATCTTGCAATTGCAAATAAGTTGTTACATAGCCAATGGATGAAATTGCTACCTTACCAATTTTTTCATTTTCATATAGTAAAGTTGCTTTCCCTTCAAAATCAGATACATCATATACTTTACGACCATTTGATAATTCCACACAAATATGAGCCCCAATAAGCGGTTCTTTATCTGATGGATCAATTAGCTGTATATGACATTCTTGAGTTAGTGGATTAGGATCAACATCGGCTTGAGCGTATCCAGTAAACGGTTCAATAGCACAGATTATTAATAAAATACCAACGGCGAATAAATGACGAGAGTTAAACATCACAAAATATTTTCAGTATTTAAGAGCCGAAATGTCGGCCTTTTACGCTCTGCAAAAATAAATTGGTAAATACCCCTATACAATCCCTATAACTTGCCATTTTTAAGCAGTGAATTTTATACTTATGAAAAACTAGACTATCAAATATCCTTGCTTTGAAAATAGCTCAAAACAAATATTATAATTCAGTTTAAACCCTTATTACAATTGAATATATAAGTGAATCTACATTCAAATTTCACTAATAATTGAGGGATTCAATTGATTGTAGAAAATCCCTAAAAATGGTTCCCAATAAATGATGAGTACATTTTATTCAACGTAATTATCCCCATTAATAAGGATTGTAGGAAATAAAATAAGCCATTTCCTTTGTGGCCGTTTTTCTTAGTCAGGAAGAAAAGCCTTGTACTAGCAATTAATAATTTATGAAACGGCTCATGCGAAATTATGGGACTAAAATCGTTTGGCTTCTAATTCTTATTATTAGCAAGCATTTAGTTTATGCTCAACAGACTATGGAAAGCACTTTTCATGGTGTCGTGCTTGAAGCTAGAAGTCAAAATCCTATTCCCGGCGCTAATATATATGCGAAAGATGAAACAAAAGGATGTGTGACTGATGCCAATGGAAAATTTCATCTGGAAGCCAGACAAGGTGAAACTTTCACTGTTTCGAGCATTGGTTTTAAATCGCAGACAATTACACTAGATAAAAAACACCTAACCATCGAGTTAGAAAAAGCAATGGAGAGTTTAGGTGAGGTGCAAGTGGTGGCTAAAAATATTAATGATATCGACATGCGTAAAATGGCTGGAGCCATTGAATCCGTCGATATAAAAAAGCTATCGAGCCGACCTGAAATTAATATTGCAAACCTATTGCAAGGACAAGTACCCGGTCTGGTAGTGACCTCAACAGGTGAATTGGGCACTAAACCTAAAGTACGTATCCGCGGCACATCATCATTTCGTGAAGGCGATGCTGCCAATGAGCCCCTTTACGTGTTAGATGGTATGATAATCTCTTCCGAAGCCTTTTTTACATTGAATGCGGAGGACTTTGAGAGCATCAAAGTATTGAAAGATGCCGCTGCAACGGCATTATATGGCGTTAAAGCCGCTAATGGTGTGATTGAGATTACTTCAAAACGTGGCTTTGAAGGCAAAACGCAGGTATCGTACCGCTACAACACGGGAATTACCTTCAGAGGAACACGGGGTGTGGAAATGATGGACTCGGAAGAAAAGCTGGAGCTGGAGCGCTTGCTGAAAATGTCTGGCACACCGGGGTATGAATATTCAGCAGATTATTTTCTAAAAGAATTCCCAAACAATCCTGGTTTAGATGCTATGATAGCCAATGGCCAGATAAAGCTTGACTCACTGAAAAACATCAATACTGACTGGTTTAAAAAACTGATTATCAACAACCGTTACTCATCCCATTCGCTGAGCCTAAAAGGTGGAACGGCCAAAAACAAACACTACTACTCGGTAAAATATGATGAACAGGGAGGACGTGTAGAAGGTAATTCGGTGCAACGTTTTACTGGGCGGATGAACCTGGACTATACACTGGCAAAAGATTTGCACCTGTCGTTTAATACATCGGCTGCCTACTCACTGACCCAAACGCCATATGGCAGCAGCAATAACCCAACTACCCTAGTGTATGACCTCAACCCTTACGAACAACATTATAATCCAGTAAGCGGTGAACCCACAACATTATATTCTTACCCTAACCAAACGTTGGACGATTTATTAAATCAATATAGCAGTGAAGGCACATCCAAACGGATTTATTCATCCCTCAATATGAATTGGCGAATAGCAAAAGGGCTGGACCTATCTGCCATTGTTGGTGGCGACTACCTGCTTAAAGAGAATACATCGATAATAAGGCCAGATGCTTATTCGCAGAACATTTTCAAAGATGCGGAAAAAGGCGAATTATCCTCCAAAAAGAATACCAATTTTAATTTCACCTCCAATTACCGCTTAAATTTTAACCGGGTTTGGAACAAACACGACCTAACAACTAGTTTTAGCTATGATTATTTCTATGAAAGTATCGATAACCTTGGTATTAAAGGCTATGGCCTGGCCAGCAAGGTCAGTACACCAGCTGGCATCAACCAAGGACTGGAAGGTCATAAGCGCTTAAGTATGAGTAGCCAAAAACAAAAAACAGCTCAAATGGGAATTGGTGCTGCCCTGGGCTATTCGTACAATGGAACCTACGATATTTATGGGAGTTATAAGGCCGATGCTTCGTCCATTATGCCGGCTGATAAAAGGTGGAACACAGCATGGTCAATTGGTGTTGGATGGGAATTATCGAATACTGAATTTATAATGAACAGCAGCTGGATAAGCCGTTTGCGCCTGAAAGCCTCATACGGTTATACAGCCAACCTTGGAGGCATTGCTCCATCGTCAGTTATGCCCATTTATTCGTATAATGCTGATACATACAACCAGTCACGCATTCTTGACCTAAACGACTACTACAATGAGGATTTAAAACCAGAACAGGCACGCTCTTATAACTTTGGAATTGTTATTGGCTTGTTTGATAATCTTATTTTAGAATCCAGCGTTTATCGCCGCACCACTGAAGACGCTCTGCTATCGGTTAATATACCAGTATCGAATGGATATAGTACCATGATGCGCAATGTAGGTGTTTTGAAGAATGAAGGGATTGAATTTAGACTTAGTGGCGACCTTATTGATAAAAATACATTGCGCTGGAATAGCTCAATATCAATATGTTACAACCAGAATGAGGTGCTTGATTTATACGATGGAAAAGAATATTACAGCAACAATCAAAACATTATACCAGATATGCAGGAAGGTGAACCCCTCGACCTCATCTATGGTTTGGAATCACTGGGTATCCATAGCATTGATGGATTACCACGATACTTATCGGCCACTGGTGAACAGATAGATTACACACACAACCTGACCCGTGAAGATTTTAAAGTGCTGGGCTATGGCACCGCTCCGTATACGGGCTTCTTTAACAATACAATTAGCTACAAGAGTTTCACCTTCAATTTTGACTTTTACTTTTCGTTTGGGGGCATTGCCAAATACAATCGCAGCTATGTGCGCGACCTGGATAATGCCAACAAGAATGCTGTGAAAGGTCAAACAACAGATATGTGGTTTAAGGTGGGTGATGAAAATAAGATTTACCATACCGTGCATGTTCCAAGTGCTGCTCATACTATTATTAGCTACTACTCTTCGACAAAAACAGTTTATAAAACTGACTACCTCAAGCTAAACAGCCTATCGCTAAGCTATCGACTGCCGGCTACCGTACTGGCCAAAACCAATCACTTTGTTAAGTACGCCAGTATCTCGGCTCGTGCCGAAAACCTGTTTACCTATCGGGTAGAAAAAGACAAAGCATCCTTAAACGGTATTGAACAACCAGTTGTAACACTAGGTATCAGTTTAACTTTTTAATCATTGGCTATGAAATATTTAAATCTCTGTTTGATAATTATTGTATTGTGTGCCTGTAGCCTCGACATACCTCTGGAGGATGAAATATCGGGGAATGATGCCATAGACACACCTGAGGCTGCCAAAGAGTTTTTGAATGCCGCCTACTATAACTATTCAAAAGAGTTGGTCAGCTATTCGTTTTTAAGCGATGATTTTATGCCCACTTATTTGATGAATAAAAACAATAGTACTAAGAAGCTTTATTATTGGGATGCAGTTGAAATCAGTTACCTGGCCAAATCCATATGGGAATCGCATTACCATACCATTATACAAATCAACTCTCTGTTGGCATCCAAGCCGTATATGATTCTCCTCAATGAAGATGACCAAACGAGTTGGGAAACTACCCTGGGAAGTGCTTATGCCCTAAAAGCCATGACATACCTGGAACTGTTGCAACTGTTTAACGACCTCAGTAACAAGCTGGGTATTATTCTCAAAAACAAAATTGAACTGGAACAGTTGCCTCGCTCATCAACCAATGCGTGCATCAGCGAGATTGAGCACTTACTGGATAATGCCCTTGAACTACTTGAAGATAAAGACGCATCGACACATTACCTGGATTATAACAGCACACTGATGCTTTATGCTCGCTTAAAATTATGGGAAGAAAACTATGAGGCAGCCTACGATTGGGTCGGCAAAGTATTAGAAAATAAAAAGCTGGCTGATGGAGCTATCAATGATAATGGTTACAGCAGCTTGTGGGCTAATGAATCATGCAATGAAAAGCTATTTGCTTTTAATATTTTCACTCATCCTTTAGGAATTTATAGAGAAGATGACAATATAGGTGATGAATTTTGCGTATCGCCACTTATAATGTTTGAAGACAATGATATACGTGCTAAATACACTATTTTACCACATAGGATGAATGTCAATGGTGGCGACCCGACCCTCCGACCTTTATTGGGCAAATACCGTACGAGCTATGACGATATCTCCCCATTAGATATGAATTACCTGAGGGTGGCTGAGGCCTATTTTATCAGAGCCGAATGTCTGGCTCGTAAAGGAGAAGATAAAGAGGCCATCAAATTGCTTAATGAATTGCTGCAAACACGCGGAGCTACACCTTTACCTGAAAAATTGCTGGCAGGTACTGATTTGATAAAACTTATCCTTGATGAAAAGCAAAAGGAATTTGTGGGTGAAGGACTACGTTATTTTGACCTGAAACGTATGGCCTACCCCATAAACAGACTGGAAGTGGACAAGGCTGAGATTTCAAAAATAATTTCAAGCAATGACTTCAGGCGCACCTTGCCAATACCCGATAGTGAACTAAGACAAAATAAAAGTGCCAAACAAAATCCCGGATGGGATGATATTATTCGAATTATTAATTAATCACATAAACAACAACAAAAATGAAACACTTAAATTGGATTTTCATGCTAAGCATGATGCTGCTGACATTTACAGCATGCGACGACGATGATGATGAGTACACTGGAAACAATGAATTGTTCCTATTGGCCGATGGTGAAAAAACATTAGTAGAATCGGAAGACAAGGTGATTGATATTACTGTTCAATTAACACACACAGCTAAGGAAGATGTACAAATCACCTTCGAATTTGAGAATAAAACAACCACCGATGCCAATGTATTGGCCTTTGAAACCAACCCGGTAACCATTGTGGCCGGTGAGAAAACAGCGAAACTAAAAGTTAAATCGCAAAACAAAGGCGTAGTAACACAAAACAACACTTTGGCAGTTAAAATGACAAGTGCAACGGATGAAAAGATTATTCTGAATGCACCATTGGAGCTAACGGTTACACCAGACCCACAATTTACGCCACTGACAGAAGAGCAACTGGCGTTAATCAAAGGCTATCAGGATAACGGACTTGACTTGATGCCTTGGATTGGAGTTATTCCTGTGGAGGTAAAAATTAACTACCCAGGTGGTGGTTATGCAGAACCACATACCAAACCCTATACAAAAAGCATTAGTGGTAAAACAATTATCACACTTAGTGAAAATGCAACGGCTGATAATCCCGCACTAGTAATGACCGAAAATGCTATGGGCCTTTCTGAATATTTATATCAAATATTAAAAGATGTAACGGTTCTAGACAGTGAAAACTGGACACCTCAGCCAGACCCACAAAAAGTAATGGAAATGCTCAATTGGAATAAAGATAGCGAAGAAACATTTGATGTAAAACTGGATAATTTGGTATTTAACAAAGCTGATAAAACTATCAACTTCGTATCTGACAATAAAGCCAA
The DNA here is from genome assembly GCA_002429115.1 of Saccharicrinis sp. UBA6048. Lineage (GTDB taxonomy): Bacteria > Bacteroidota > Bacteroidia > Bacteroidales > Marinilabiliaceae > Carboxylicivirga. Next base: position 15,390 of record DIYS01000181.1, read on the forward strand.
AGACCAATATGATGATTATATTAAAGCTGTAGGTTTTGAATATAACTTTTCAGCTTGGAATCGTATGAAAAAGCTGATTGAGGAGAAAAATCAGGACGCTATTGATAAATCAACAAACGATGGAACAGCTAATCCTGAATATTACCTTAACATTACTAACATTGATAGTGACGAATGGTATGAAAAAAATTGGGTTAAAGCCAGCTCCTCCTTTGATGCTTCAACAGGTGAAATGAAATTTACTTTCTGCTTTGACCACCATAATTGTGGTGATTATGTGAAAGCAGAAGTAACCTATACTTCACTAAAAAATTAACAGATACCTTTATTTTAATACCGCATCTCAAACCGGGTTACGATCTGGTTTGAGATGTTTTTTTTATAACAGTGATAAAACCGAATAATGCTATCAATACGAATTCTGCCTGCCCTAATCTGTATTTTCAGCTTCCTGCCTTTAACGGCTCAACTAAGAAGTGATACCATCCCTTTGCCGGAAAATACCATCTCCGGTTCTTTGCCATCCGGCTTCCGATATATGGTGATGCCCAACCAGGTAGGGAATAAAACCATTGAGTTTGCCATGGTGGTAAATATTGGTTCCATAGTTGAAACACCTGTAGAACGTGGCATGGCACATTTCCTGGAACACATGGCTTTTAATGGTAGTCAGAACTTTCCGGGCGACTCCATTATTCAAACCCTGCGCGAAATGGGACTTAAGTTTGGGAAGGATTTGAATGCCTTTACCGGTTACGACAAAACAGTTTATTACCTGACTGTGCCCAACGATTATCCCGAGAATATTGATACTGCCCTTGATATTATTTATGAGTGGGCTTGCCAACTGCAACTCAAAAGTGAAGAGATTGAAAAAGAGAAAGGCGTGGTTTATCAGGAGATTAAAGACTTTGTTTCTTTCGATGACTTTGCCGAGTTTAAATTGGAAGAAAGCCCCTACTATAATTGCAGAGCCATTGGTGACCATGAACAGGTGAAAAGCATCAATCATAATAATCTGAAAGCCTTCTACGACAAATGGTACCGTCCGGATTTGATATCAGTAATTGCAGTCGGCGATCTGGATGCGAGTGCCATGGAACAAAAAATCACTCAACGATTCAGTAAGTTACAAAACAGAAGCAGCGCTCCTGCAAGAACTTCACATTCTTTGGCTATCAAGGGAAAAACCGCCTGCAAAGCCATCATTGATTCATCTATCTGGACAAATAAGGTAGAGCTGATTTTCCCGGTTAAAGACCATACCATCCAAACTTACGATGATCTTAAAAATAGCTTGACAAGAAAAATCTTCACGCGCTTGCTGGATGAACGTTTAAACAGCTCAAAGATAAGCTCTGACTTTATCTATCAATGGTATTTGAGTGATGCCGGACATTATGTATTCTCCTACTCCAACAAATCGTTGAAAAAAATATTAAAAGCCATCACGCATTCAGGCCAGCAACTGGCTAATATTAAGAAATATGGCTTTACGCAGGCCGAACTGGAAGCTGCAAAAGCCGATATCATGGAAAGGTTGACTGACGGCAACGACAATTATTCCTCACTGTTTTGGAGAAATACCTTTCAGGACATGCTGGTCACAGGCGGGCGCTTTATTTCCAATCAAATAAAACAAGAAGTCTATCCTGCCATTTTAGAAAAAATAGACATCAATAGCTTCAACAAGGAGCTATCCTTCTTCTTCGACCAGACACAAAAGGTGATGATTTGTGCTAACCTGACAGAAGCTATTGATGAAAAAGCGCTGACAGCCGATATAAAGCAAAGCTGGAAGCAAGGCATAAATAGAAATACCAAAGCTTATCGGTATAAGGCTCCAAAGGAAATAAAAAAAGGTAATACCACTCCTCAAGCATCGTTAAAAGCAGAAGTTTCAAAGGGTGGGGAAGTGGTTTCTCAAAACTATTTCGACCAGTTGGATATTACTGAGTTAAAGCTGAGTAATGGACTTCGCGTTGCTTTAAAACCACTAAAGACCGATGAAAAAGAAATACGCATTTCAGCTTTCGCGCGAGGAGGTCTTTCTCTTACCACAAAAGAGGACTACCGCATGCTGGCCAGCACAGCTGCCTATGTGGATATGGGTGGGCTTGGTAGCTACAGCAGTGAAGAAATATCAGAGTTGGGCTATGAGATGAATTTAACCACCGCAACTACCATTAGTGATTATATGCACCACCTTTATGGCAGCAGCTTCGAAGGTGATTTGGAAAACCTGTTGAAACTGTTTTACCTGAAAATAACCAGTTCGACACCTAACTACAAAGACTTTAAGGAATCCATCGCATCTGAAGCCGAAAGCTACACAGAGGTAAGCCCTCTGTTGTTACAATTGCAGAATTCACCCGGGCGTATTCATCAGGAACATGTGGCCCGCTTTTGTGGCGATATTGTGAGCGACCGCCCTACAGAACCCTCGAAGGATGAGCTTCTCAATATGGATTTGGATAAAATGCACGCTTTTTTCAATCGCCTGTTTCAAAACAGTGAAGAACTGACCATACTGATAACCGGAAAGTTTGAGGCAGAAAAGGCCATTCCACTGGTTGAACATTACCTGGGGGCATTGCCTGCCAACACTGAAATAAGCCGGCCGGTGTTTATGGGAGCTGAATTTCCCAAAGGACTTCAGAGAGATACCATCGCCGACCTTGAAAACGAACGGCCACAAATGACGTATTTATTGCATGGGGAGCATCAGCATTGTTTAAAAAACTCGATGATACTACTCATTATGCGCGATGCCATCCAAAACCGTCTGTTGAGCCAACTACGCGAAGAAAAAGGCCTGGTATATTCACCCTATGCCAACCTAACCCGCACGGCTTATCCACGCACAGCTTATTGTTTTCAGATAGATTATTTATGCGATAAGGAAAACCAGGCCTTATTGGAAAACCTCTTATTTCAAGAACTGAATGATTTAAAAAAGAACGGTATCAGTGAACTTGAGATTAAAAAAATTGTTCAATCGTTTTTAATTACCAAGCGCTCAGTATTAAATAATGATAACGTATCGGGCTGGCACAGTAAAATTCAGGAAATATACCTCGAAGACGGCAGTTTAGATGACTTTAATAATTACGAAACAATAGCCAAATCAATTACGACCCAAGATGTGAAAGCAGCCTTTGTAAAATACATTGATAAAAATGCTTGCACGGTGGTGAGTATCGACAAGCCCAAAAGATAGTAGTGAGTAGACAGAAGTCAGTAGTAAAGAGTGTAGAGTGAGCTCCGCTACTGCGCGAATCCTTTCAATAAAGTCACACGAGGGGACTCGTACAGCCTTGAGCGTAGTGTGAGCCTTGGTAACAGCTAATTGAAATTGGCTGCATTAATGATATAAATGTCGAAAGGCTGAAAACACACCAATGATGTTTTCAGCCTTTTATTATTCCTAATGTACGTTATTCAAAACTTCTTATCACTCCCGGATAGCCCTCAACCTTAATAACAGGTTGTGAACTTGCTTCTTTGCTTGTTGTATTGTAGGTATAGAAGCCCTTATCATTGGTGGTGGCCAAACCAAAATACACCGTCTTATCAATAGCTCCCACGCTAAAACCATAATTGCAACTCATGGGTAGGCCGGTAATTTTCTTAATCGTTTGCTTATAAATATCTATCTCCAGAGGGATAACAGACATATCTGAGAAATACTTGGGTTCAGGAGTACTGTAATAGGCGTTAATATTGGCAGTTCCATATAACATTCCGCCTTTGGTATAAAAAATATTAATCAAATAGTCTGCCTTTTGCGTTTCGCCTTCAATTGCTGTTTTAGTTATATCAAACGCATAACTCTCATCAAATTCGGTTTCCCCTTTTTTGATTCTTAACAAGCCGGCTCCATGGCCAATAAATCCAAAGCCGGAGATGCAGTTAATATAAATATCTCCTTTCTCATCCATAAACAATGACTGCTCATCAGCCTCGGGCTTGGTCGGCATCGAAAAACCATCTTTTGAAATCATTTTGATTGGCTTATCTGTTTTGGTATCGATAATTAACATGTCGGCAGTAGCCCTTTTAGGATCAGGATTATACTGTCCGCTTGCCAATTGAAGCAAGCCTACATATAACAAGTCGTCGCGAATAATGGCTATTGCGGGATCGGGATTATTATCTCCTACCCCATATTCACTTAAATTAATTTCACCAACCTTTGTCATAGTCGTATGGTCTATAATCAGAATCTTGCCATGCATACACAATGACACATATGCTTTATTTCCTTTTACCACCAATGAGTTGGCACCTGTTCCCGGGTCAAGTTCATACGTTCCTTGTTTTATTAATTCACCATCTATGCGTGAGTATTTTTCAATCATATTGCTGGCCATCGTCCAGCCGGGCAAAAGAAATAAATCCTGCCCCACAATTATCGGTGGTACGCCATAAGAAGCCGGCAGAGCTGTTGTGTTTCCATAATCAGCTGCCTCAAGTGTATTAATTAGTTTCATAAAGGCACTACCTGATGTACCAGTTGGGTTTGGCTGCAGATTGGAAATAATCACATTGCCTTTATCGGGTTGTACTTTATCGTCGTCGTCACAAGAGGTGAATGCAGCGACAAAAAGCGCTACCATAATGATTTTTAATCCATTTTTCATATCTGTTCTATTTTAAATTGCTATGTTATATTATGGTGGATGAAATAAGCAATACCAATTAATTAATGTCGTGTTTACATATTTGAAGGAGCTGCTAGTAGTGTCAAGTCAAGTGTCAGCTTTCAGGCCTACTTCGCCCTGCTTGTTCCTCCCCAAGGAGAGAATGGTTGAAGCCCTATCTTCCCCTAGGGAAGTGCCGACAGGCGATAGGGGTTTTTATTATACATATCGTCATATTAAGCTTGACTTGAAACTAGTTACCCAAAGCATGTAAAATGAAATGCAACAATTCATACACTCTGTTTACTTATTAACTAATCCTGATTTTTCCATACATACCTTATTTTTACACCCCAATTGATACCCGGCAATGGCCTGTTAAACTCAGACATCACATTGGCATCGCTCAGGTTATTAAGCTGCATGCTAAAAAACAGGCTTTGATTCATTATACTATGCTCTAACCCTGCGTTAAAAACCAATGAACGCGGAATACGTCGTTCCTGATGAACACTTTCTTCAAAGTCATAGAAATACTCTTCGATAAAGCTCCCATCGATAAACAGGCGTGTATTTTGCCCCATGCCACGAAAAAAGTTTGGCTGATGCAATTCTATTCCTCCATTGATGAAGAAGTAAGGAATATTAGGCATGCGATCCCCTTTTTTAGAATTGGGGCGCTTTGTACCAGGATCGTATTCCCTGGTATCACGCAAATCCTGATAAGTGGTATTGCCCCATACATACAACCATGATAGAGCATCCCATTTCACTTCTAACTCGCCACCAATACAACGCATCTCACCAAAATTCTGATAAATATTCTGCAATGGACCGCCGGTAAAACGTATCATATCTTCCAAATGATAATAGAAGCTATTGAGCTCAAGTTGCAATCGTTGATTGCTTCCGTATAATTTATCGTACATCAAGCCCAAATTAGCTGTGACTCCTTTTTCGGGTTCAAGATTTCCCGCAGGTGCAATTAAAAACCCATCTCCCAGCAGTTCATCGTCGGTGGGCAAACGAACGTCGTATGAAACCGATGCTTTTGCCAGTAATGCAGGTGAGAAACGGTAACGAATGGCTTCGTTAATGCCATAAGCCGATTGGCGGTTATCAATATCCGTTGGTGTACGATCAAGGTCGGCCAGTTTGATTAAACGGGTTTGCATAGAATAATAATAATACTTGGCAGTCACTGAATTCGTCAGACGCTTATTTAAGGTATTATACTCATGCGACAGACCAACGGTATATGTATTTAATGTCGTTGGATAATTAGTTTGATAGCCTAGCACAGCGTCTTTCACGGGGTCAGATGGCAAACCTTTGGCATAGCGGTAATAAGAATTAAGGTTGATGGCGTTTTGGGCATTCAGCGTATAATTCAGATTTGTCTGCTGCAAAAAAGTATGCTTCTTGTTATCCATATCATTTGGCTGACTGCCTACTTCGCCCAAGCCCAATCCTGTTTTTTCATCCACTCGTTCATTAATTATTTGTCCGGCCCAGTTATACACATACCGACTCGTATCCACATAAAAATAGTTTGAATATGTATAAGTATTATCAAAATCAAGGTCGAGGCCCGAAGTAAGAAAATCTTCTTTATCACTTTTTTGCGCCACTACAAAAGCAGCCGAGCGACTGGTAGCGTGTTGTATATTGTATTCAATCCCTTGTATTTCTTTTTTAGTAAGTACAATGGCCGGTTCAATCTCAAACTCGCTAAACCACCATCGATCGGTTTGTACTCCGCCCCCCATCACAAACTTTCTAAACTTATCATGGTCACGTTCTACCCTATGTCCGCCATACTCTTTGGGCAAGTTCATTTTATAATTATTGTCAGCAGTCGTATAAAAACCACCAAAACCCGCCTCATAACCATTCTTATTGCGCTTATAAACGCCGGTTATTTTATGGGTATTAAATGACTGAAGGCTATAGCTGGCATCATAGTATTCCGGAGGGTAGGCTTTAAGTACAATATTAACAGCACCTCCCAAGGTTGAGCCTCCAAATTTTGCAGGAACAATCCCTTTGTATATCTCTACACGTTCTATTAAATCAACCGGTATGTCATTTATATCAACAAAATCGCTGTTTTCATTCATGGGCGATTCATCAATATAGAAGCCCACGCGTTTACCCTCAAGACCTCGCACCGAAACCCTCGAAGAACTTCCAACTCCTCCTGTTGAGCGAATGGTGACACCTGCTGTTTTAGAGAGCACATCACTTATGTTGCTGACGGTTCCCTGTATTTGTTTCATGGTAATGACCGAAATGGGCATTGCTTGCTCTCGAATCTGGCGCGCCTCTGACTTTGCAGCCACTGTCACTTCATTCAAACTCTTAACAGTAGGTTTAAGCTGAATATTTACGGTCATTGTTGAATTTCGCTGCCCCAATTGTAAATTCATTACAATCGTCTGGTAACCAATGTATGAATAAACAATACTGCAATTGTCATTCTCAGTTGTTATTGAATACCTGCCATCCGCACCTGTTACTGTGCCATTGCTGGTGCCTTCAATAGCCACACTAACGCCTATCAGTGCTTCATTGGTTTTAGCATCTGTAACTATTCCTTTTAAACTCGTTTGTGATACTAAGTGCGCCGGTAATAATGAAATCAACAACACTATAATCAATCGTTCTCCCCTCATGTTGAAAGTTTTAATCATCAAAAAAGCCAATCAATAAAACAAGCAGGTACTGCAAATCACAACAAGTGATTATTGTACAGCTCCTTCAACAGCATTATTTTTGACCTTCAATTAATTGTTATCTGAGTGGCCAAAATTACGTTGATGCCTGAACGAAAAGTGGTCGCTCAGGGAGAGAAAATTGGCTTTAAAGGAGAAATGGTATTAGCAAGAAGAAATGAACTATTCACTGTCTGTAACGCAAAATGATGTATATGATATGCACTGTGAAAAGAAGATGCATTTTAATGTTAAAAATGTACACAGTTGCATCGAAAATCGATTGGAAAAAGATGCTTTGGGATTTTTTAATGAGAAATTTAAGCATGCATCCAACTATAGTATAGTCGAAAGAAACAGCCTGTTTACAAGTGATGTGAGAATAAAAGAATCAACAAGCATCCCTCTTTTCTCATTATATTTTATACTGAATGGTACCAATGGTTATCAGTTTACAAACAACGACACCGTTATTCGTTATGGAACCAATAACATCTGGTCCTTTGCCCCTGAAGAAGAAAGGTGTATTATATCCAGAAAAAATGAAAAGTCTTCGAGCATAGGCATTTTGTTTCATAAGACTTATATCGAAGAACTTGTTAATCGTTACCCTCAATTGCTCGAACATTTTTATTGTCGGCACAAGAATGGTGAATCTTTCCGTGTTAACAAACAATGTCATATGACAACACCTGAAATGTACCAGGTTATCTCCCAAATAAAAAATGCGAGCTTAATGGGGCAGGCTTCAGAAATATATACCGAAGCTAAAATCCTTGAGCTATTAGCTCTTCAGATTGACAGCAGAGGTAATAATCATGATTCTAAGCCTTGCAACCATTGCAAAACAATTGATGACGTTGAAAAAATTAAGGAGGCAAAGCACATACTTGTCAATAACCTTAATGAGCCGCCAAGTATCCTAGACTTATCAAGACAGGTTGGTATCAATGAGAATAAATTAAAATATGGCTTCAAAGAGTTGTTTAACCACACCATTTACGGTTACCTTTTTGATTTCAAAATGAATAGGGCAAGCAGCCTCTTACTCGACAGCAATAAAACCATATTGGATATTGCTTTTGAATGTGGCTATGGCGATGCCTCTCATTTCACAAAGGCTTTTAAACGCAAACATGGTGTTAGTCCACGAGTATTCCGAAATAAAAATAAATGACATATTGGCAAAGTTTGACCATGCAATAGCTGATTTTGAAAAGTTTAATAACTTCCAAATCAATCATTCTGAACAATTATTGAACCCAATGCCAAAAGATACTGATCGTTTCGTAAAAAGATATCGATCGTTTGATCAAAAGATACCGATCGTTTGGTTAAAAGATACTGATCGTTTTATTTCAAGTGTGATGTAAATGATGCTATTAAATATAAACCATACCAACTAAAGGCTCATTTTATTGTACTATTGGCATAAACAATGTACGTAGCATTGCTATCTGAATATTTGGTGTTACTAAACAAAATCACTAAAATCGGCCTAAAATAACAGCTATTCCCCTTAATAGTAGGGCGACTTTTAGTACTCACTACCATGATAAACAATATAAAATACAACTATTTAACCATTCTGCTACTTTTACTTTTTTTAGGCCTGCAGCTTAATGCACAAAGCGTTAATCATGGGCAGAAAATGATAAAAGTATTTAGTCCCGACGATTACAAGGGAGGCAGCCATATTAATGACATTGTGTGTGGTAAACATGGCTTGCTGTTTGCTGCCGATAAAAACGGGGTACTGGAATTCAATGGCCATTCATGGAGGCAGATTACTTGTGGATTTGCTGTAAAGTCAATGGCGCAGTTGCCTAACGGAACCATTTACCTGGCCGGCACCAAAGGAATTGGTATGCTGCAAAAAGATTCATCCAACACTTTAGTATATCACTCGCTCAACCAGCTCTCTTCAATCAATTGGCATCAGACAAAGCTTCGACAAGCCCAAGTATTTTGTCTCGATAAGCAAGTCATCTTCGTATTAGATAACGAAATAGTGATACATACCCAGGAGCGAAAACAGCTGATTAATAGCCCTGTACGCTTTAGCTACTGTCAAATACTCAATGGACAATTGTATTTATACGCACCTAGCAAAGGTATTTTCATACTTAACAATCAAAAAACAGAACTATTATCTAATGCTCCTCAAATATTAAATAAAAAAATTGGCGGTTTTATAACTATTAAAAACCAAACGACTTGTTTAGTTGTCAACAAAGGGCTTTTTAATCTGAAGACCCTAACGTATAACAAGCATACAGAACTTGACAAAATAGTTGCCAACGCCACACTAAACGGTACAGTACAGGTCAACAGCAGCTATTTAATAAAAACTATTTATAAAGGAGCTTATTTGCTCAACAAAGAAGGTTGGATTACCAATCATTTTAAAACCGACAATGGCCTATCCAACAACAATGTACTATGCGCCTCTACCGACCAATGGAATAACCTATGGTTCGGAACATCGTCGGGCATCTCAAGCATTCGTTTAGATTTCCCTTTTACCCGCTACAATTCGGCAAATGGCATAGGTACCGGCTATGCAGCATGTTCGTTTGAAAACCAACTATACCTGGGCACCAGCAAAGGATTATATCAACTAATTCAAAAACAGGGAGGTGATACAAAATACGAGCTTCTTCTAAAAGGCAAGGTCTATCATTTACAAGTCATCGACGGTAATTTATACTGTGTGACCAATAAAGGCTTATATAACTACCGAAATAAAATTTTCACCCGTCTTTACGCCTCTCCAGGCCAACATCCGCTCATGGCCACTTCCGCGGCAAATAAGACCTTTATAACCGTTAGTACTAATCATCTGGTGCTACTAACTAAACAAGCACATCGTTTAAAAGAAAGTAAACGTATTGAGCTACCCAACATCTCATATACTAAATGCGGGTATAACCATGCGACCAACACTCTTTGGCTGTATGGTAACAATCGCTTACATAAAGCACAAATGGATGCAACTCTTACAAAACTGCTTGGCTTTACCTCCACTGATTCCGTTGAAAATGCACGAGTACACAATATCTTTAACTTCCAAAATTCGGTGAAATTCATTACGAATTCCGGTATATACAAAGAAACAGAAACAGGCAAGTTTAAGAAAGATACCTTATTTGATAAGTTATCCATGAAAAATGCCTACCCAACAACAATTGTTACTCACAAAAACTTACTGGGCTCATTTTATAATGGTAAACTAAGAACCTATAAAATAGAGTCAAACGAATTAAAGTCACTCTATCGTAAGTTAGATTACTCCAACTACTCCTATCCTATTGGCAAAGAAAACATCAGGCAATTAAATGAGAACTTTCTGCTTATCGGACAAGACAATGGTTTTTGGGGCTTTCAATTGAATGCTAATATCCAAGGGGTTCGTTCGGCTAATCAATTAAATCGATTTTTAATTCGAAAGCGCAACGGCCAACATATTAATATTGAATCTCGGGAAAACGTCGAAGACGGGCAACAAAAAATAAAACTGATAACTAAAATACCACATGGTAGTTCGGTGAAGTTTTATTATTCATCAGGCTATAGTAAATACCACAGCGTCAAATATGCCAGTATGCTTGTTGATTACGATACGCAATGGACCGATTGGACCGATGAAACAATGCGTGAATTTTCAAACCTGCCAGCCGGTAATTATCAGTTTATAGTGCGCTCTATCAATAAATCTGACGAAGAGAGCTACCCGGCTATTTGCGAATTTGAGATTCTTCCTCCCTGGTATCTTAGCACCTGGTTTAAAGTTCTTTTCGTTGTGCTACTTACCATTAAAATTATTGCCATTGAGCGTATTATAAAACTTCGGATGAAGCGCATACGTCTTAAAATAGAGAAAGAAAAGGAAGAGCAACTATTTAGGGAGAAACAAAGACGGAAAGAGGAGCGTTTGATTAAACAAAAAGAACAAACCGAAACACTTAACAGAGAACTAAAAGCTGAAAACTATAACCAATCAAAAGACCTGGCCAACACCACCATTGATATTGTTAAGAAAAAGCAGTTTTTAATTGACATCAAACATCAGCTTGAGCAACTGCCAAAGACAACATCAATCAATGAAATCATCCACACCATTAATGACGGTATTGAAGACAAAGAAGAATGGAAGGTGTTTGAAAACCAGTTTGACAGTGTGCATGAGAAGTTTTTAAAACGACTAAAGGACAGGCACTCCAAACTAACCGCCAAAGACCTGCGCATGTGTGCTTATTTGCGCATGAACCTGTCGACCAAAGACATTGCACCCTTACTTAATATATCGGTTCGCGGCGTTGAAATTAGCCGCTATCGATTAAGAAAAAAGCTCGATTTAGATAGAAATATCAACATTATCGACTATTTGGTGCGCTTTTAGAATACGTAATGCAACCAAGAAGCATCCCAATAAGTTATAACCACTAATAACTTATTGGGAGACAAAATATAGGTTGGTCAATCTGGATTTTCGGACGACAACGAATGATGTAGTACATACTTATAGCGCAATACTATTTTTCATATATTATGGCACTTACAACTCAACAATTGAGAAAAAGCGTCACAAACACAACTCCTAAGCGTTAGTTTAAAACTGAATAAATTCAAGTTGCAAAACATTCTATTCATAATAAAATATGGCCTTGTAAATTTCACGCTTCACACATCAATTTTTAATAACACTTTCTCATCTTAACTATTATTTAAAACTGAATATCTGCACATTAAAACACCACTACATCTTTTTAATACATCACCTTATTTTTGATTATTGTTTGTATAAAGCTCCCTTTAAAAAACCGAAACAGTAAAGTAAAAGAAAAGCCATTTTTCACAACTATTAGCTATTTCAAGTCTAAGCATGCAACTATTACTTTGTCTTTGCAATATAACGAAGCAGAAAGTAACAACTCAACATAGAGCTATCTGCATTTAAATCTATTTGTAACATACATTTTAAATAATAATAACATGAATCTAAGAAAACTACTTTTAGTCATGATTATGGCTGCTGCCTTTTTTGCCTGCGATGATGACGATGACCCAACTCCAAAACCGGAACTTAAGGTGATGAACACAACGCTTAATGTGACTTCATCGGCACAACGTTATAATCTGGCTTATCAACTTAGTAATAAGGTTGAAGGTACTGCAATAGCATTAAGCAAAGATGCCGAATGGGTTTCAGGTATTGATGCCAGTATTGGCGGTGTAATCAGCTTTGATATAGCGGCTAACGAAACCAACGAAGACCGTTCAACAAAAATGACCCTTTCATATGAAGGTACTGAAAGCATCGAAATAACTTTACAACAGAACTTTGAAGGTAAAATTATTTTTGATTATCAGGTGAAAGGTGCCGGTGAGCAAAAAACCTTTTCCTTTCAATCAAATACAAAAGTAACTTATAGCTTTAAGGAAGAATACACCTGGGTGTCGGCTGTGGAGGCAACTTCAACTCAGTTAAAATCATTTGAGCAAAAGAACTTCACATTTAAGTTTGACAAAAACACCGAAGCAACCGAAAGAAAGGCTAACATTGTTTTCCAAATGGCTGATGGTTCTAAACAGGAAATTTGTGTAACACAAGGCTTGTTTGATTTCTTTAACGATTTTAGCGATGCGACACTAAAGGATTACGTTAAGCAATTTGACACCAATAAAGATGACTTTCTGGGTGCCGAAGAAGTATTGGCGGTTAAGCGTGTTATTCTACATCGCTATTTCGGACCCGGAGCAATTGAGAATTTAGATGGTTTATCTAACTTCGCTAATTTATCATACTTGTCATTAGAAAGCTACAGTAACATCGAAGGTGTTAATCTGGATAGCTTTGGTAAGCTAGACTCATTGAAGATTGCTAATTCAGGTTTAAAAATGAGTAACCTAGACTTATCAAAGGTGCCTAATCTGAAGTATCTTAACCTAGGTGGTAACAGTTACTTTGGCGAAGTAACTGCTATAGACTTATCACATGTACCTAACTTGGAATATTTAGGGTGTTATAACAATAAGATTACTGAATTAGACCTTAGTAAAACGCCAAAACTTAAAGTTTTGAGTTGCTATGGTAATCAGTTAACTTCTTTAAACTTGTCATCCTTAACCGAATTGGAAGAGCTTAACTGTTCGGGTGCGACGTATAATAATAGCAACCAGTTTACGTCCAATCTTGATTTTAGTGCATGTACCAAGTTGAAGATATTAAATTGTGCTACCAATAATTTAACAGCTATCAATGTAAGTGGCTTAACAGCTTTAGAAGAACTGCATTGTAATGCGAATCAATTGGCTAGTCCAGAAAGCTTCTCTGTAAGCGCATTGACTAAATTGACAAAACTTACCCTTTCAGATATGGGGCTAAAAACAATTGATGTTTCAGCCTTAAAAAAGTTAACCAGGTTGGATGTCAGAAAGAACGAACTGACCGCATTGAATGTTAGTGGTTTAACTAAACTGGAATCGTTAACTTGCTCTGAAAATTCTTTTACTAAACTTGAAATCACCAATCTACCGGCTTTAACACAAATCTCGTGCGGTACAAATCAATTAACAGGTGCGCTTGATTTTACCGGTGCTCCAGCATTAGAGTCAATCTCTATCAATAATGAGGCAGATGCAGTTGGTAAAATTACATCTATTAATGTTAACGGTTTGAGTGAGCTAAAATCACTAGATGTGCGCTACCAGCCAATAACTACACTTGACTTATCAGAAGTATCCAATTTATATAAATTATATGCCGATGGTTGTTCGCTTACAACCCTTGATGCAAGCAAGTGTAACTTCACTCGTAATTATAGTAAATTACGTTTCAGGAACATGCCGGATATGACCAAGTTGATTTTAAAGAAAGCTTGGGAAGGAAATGAAAACATTAATGTTGAAAAAGAAGGCTCTGACAAATTGGAGGTTGAATATACTGCCAGTTAAACAAAAAACTTAAAAGTCCTTGAGATGAGTAAAGCTCGGCAGCATAATTCTATCAATGAATTGTTGCCGGGCTTTGCGATTATCTAAATTATATAACCTCTCATCTAACAAAAAGCACTTAGTCACTGGCTGTTAGCTAATAGCTAATCAACCAAGCTGCTCCCAGAGCATTATAGAAGGGAGTTTAATCTTAGATTATTGGATATTGCACCTTAATCCATAGGACACTGAGTTCGATGTAAATTTCGGAATTCAGATTGTTATAAAAAATGATAGAAACGATTACTATATCACTGAATGAAACGTATCCTTTCGATTTTATTTGTATTAATATCTGCCACTGCTTTAATGGCAAATAACACCCAATTGGTTGGTCAGGTCACCGACAGTTCAGGCATCCCATTGACTTATGCTTTGGTTATTACCAGCGATGGGGTTAATTATTCCTATACAACTGACGACGGACACTACTCTTTAAACTTGCCAAAAGGGGAATATGTTATCACAACACGATTGGTTGGCTATGCTACACACACCTTTAATATTTCTATAACAGAAGACATAAAACAAACCCATAACATTGTGCTGCAACAGGATGTACTTTCGATAAATGAAGTGGTTGTGAGGGCTGAATCGAAAGAAAGTAATGCGGGCACCAGTGTATACCAAATTAATGAGCAGGCTATTAAACAAATACAGGCTATTTCATTGGGCGACATCCTTACGCTGTTGCCTGGTAAAAAGGTTGGTTCTAATTCACTAAATAGCGTACAACAAGCAGACTTGCGCTCAGCCTCCTCCTCATCAATTAATAACTTTGGTACTGCAGTAATAGTTGATGGTGCAGCCATTAGTAACGACGGCAATATGCAAGCCAGCAATCCAGCTGCCTCATTGGGCAGCGGCGGCGCAGTCGTAGGACAAGGCATCGATTTAAGAACTATTAATGCTTCCAATATTGAATCCGTAGAAGTAATAACCGGGGTAGCCTCACCCAAATACGGAAATATTAACTCGGGAGCTATCATTGTTAAAAATAAGGTCGGAAAATCACCCTTAACATCCAGCATAAACCTGAATCCTAACGCCTATCAGTTAATACTTAACAAAGGTTTTACTATTAAAAATAAAGGGCAGCTAAGCACCGACTTCTCTTACACCTACTCCAATGCCAGTCCCACAGATAACAAGTTTTACTATAATAATTTTAATGGTGGTATACGCTGGCGTATGCCGCTCAAAGAAAAAATTAATTGGTACCACACTACCTCATTACAGCTGCGCTATTCAAAAAACGGGCAGCGTGCCGATAGCGACCAGCTATACAAGAATACCCGCGATGTAAAAAATCACTTTGTTGCCCTTAACCTCAACGGTAAAATGGATGTGTTGGGTAAATTGAACTATACTCTGGCCTCATCGGTTAATCATCAGCATTCCGAATTTTTCGAGACACGCACCGATGGCCCCATACCGGCGGTTGAGGCCTCTAGAACTGGCACTTATTACGGTAGCTACACCCCTCTTATGTACGAACAAAGTCAAATTTTGAAAGGTTTACCCATTAACATTAATGCCCGTATTGAAGCCGACCAGGCTATTAGCTTCAAGCAACTACAATTAACTTTTAACACCGGGGTACAATATACCTTTGACAAAAACTTTGGCAGTGGCCGAACAGTTAACGGTGCTGTGGCGGCAACATTTCCAACGCCAGCCAGCCGAAATGCTAAATTCCATGAGGTGCCGGCTTCCAGTATATTTTCCATCTATCATGAAACGAAAATCAAACGCCAAGGCACAACATGGGCTTACCAATTACGATTGGGTGCCCGCTACGATAATATGTATTCCAAATACAATTTAGTGTCGCCACGGCTGGCCTCTGAAATAACCTTTAAAAAACAACTTAAATTAAGAGCGGCTTGGGGAATATCATACAAAGCACCGGCTTTGATACAATTACATCCATCGCCAGTTTACATTGATTATACCAACCTGAGTCATTTGGATAACAACCCGCTTGAGCGGCTGGCCATCATGTCTACTTACGTTTATCAACCAGATAACGGCCACCTTAAACCCATGATGGGAGATACTAAAGAAATAGGATTAGACTGGATGTATAAGAAGTGGCAAATACGCACAACTGCCTTTAAAAAAGAGCTGAGCGATGGCATTAATTATAACAACCACTTAGTAGCAATCGACCGGCAAAATTATGAAGTGGTAGAAGAACCTATTGACCAACAACCAATTGTTAGACCATCGGATAAAACACGGTTAATTCGCACCATAAATGTAATGGATAACAAGCGTAGCTCAGAAACTTATGGGTTCGAATTAACCATATTACCACCCAAAATAACCGCGACTAATACACAGCTTAATTTTCGTTTTAGCCGCATGCGAACACGCGAAAAAGATGGGGGTAATGACATCAGAGTGCAACGGTATGAGGTAGACGACTCGGGACTACGTATGGGTGTGTACGACGAAACAACACGTCAATACTGGTTGAGCAACGGCAGTCTCACGCTGGCACAACACATTCCGCAATTACGTTTAGTTTTCACTGTTGTTTCGGAGCTTAACTTCTCAGAATATAGCGAATATTTAAGTGCGAACCGATATGCCAAAGGCTATTACGACACCAATGCCACATACCACCACATACCTATAGAAGACAGATATTCTGATGAATACCAGAACCTTCAATTACCCGAAAACACCTATAGTCAAACCGATAAACCACCCTTTTATACCAATTTTCATTTACAAGTGCGTAAAGAGACTAAAGCAGGTCATTCGTTCAGCCTTTATGCCAACAACATGTTTTGGCAGTCAACTGAATACACGGTCAATAGTGGTCGTCGTGAGATAACGGCACCAACCACTTTTGGCTTCAGCGTGTCATTTAAAATGGGTAAAATTTAATAAATAAAGAGCTTTTGCAATATGAATATAAAACGTTTAAACAATTATTTAAATCTGCACGTGGCTCAATTAATACTGAGCATTGTATTATTCAGTAGCCTTTTTTCGGGATGTTCATTGGAGCAGGATGAAAATTTTATGGGCAGCATACACGTTCAGTTAGTTAATTCAGATAAGTCAGAACAGGTTCCGTTTGATAATATTGTTGTTAACATTACCAATACAACCGATAACTCTAGCCGCAGCGCCATAACAGATGCCTCCGGTAGTATTAATTTTAATACTTTACCGGTGGGTGCCTACGAAATAAGTTTATTTAAATTACGACCAGAGACTATGCAAACCATCACAGGTAATTTAAAAATAAGTTTGCAGCCCCAACAAGACATGGTACTTGATTTGCCTTTACAAGTGGTAAGTCAAACCAATGATTTTGTTATTAAAGAAGTCTATCATAATGGTCCTGCCGATGGTACCGAAACCTGGTTTAAAGACCAGTTTATTGAAATATTTAACAATTCCAACGAAACCTTGTATGCTGACGGCTTATACATTGCATCGGCCTTTGAATCTGATAGAGAAAGCTCGAGCCAACCGCTTTCCCAACAATTCAACCTGGAAGAAAACATATACGTTGAACTCCTCGAACGCATACCTGGTAATGGAACCGATTACCCCATATCCCCAGGTAAAAGTTTTATTGTAGCACTTAATGCATTTAACTTTAAAGCAGATAATCCCCGACCCGAAAAAGCGATTGATAATAGTAGTGCCGACTTTGAACGTTATACTGTTAAATGGCTCGAAGAACGCTCGTTGGATGCAAGTATGTTCTTCGATTTTGATAATCCTGATGTCACCAATACCATTCCACTGTTTATGGAGCCAAGACGTCAGTTTTGGCTAATGAATGCCTACGGTCCGGGGATGATTATTTTCCGTCATGATAATCTGGATCTGGACAATCATATTATTTATAAGTATGGAAAAGCTGGCAGCACATTGGTACATGAAGCTAATCTTTTAAAAATACCTACTTCGAATGTAATTGATGGGGTTGAAATATTAGCCAATTCACAAATTCAGGAATGGAAAAAGTTGCCATCGAGTGTTGATGATTCGTATATCTGCCTTAATCCTGACGGACAAAAACCTTATACCAGTCAAAGCATACGGCGAAAAGTAAATACCGAAGCATCAGAGCTATTTGGCCGTTTAATATTGATGGACAGCAACAGTTCCAATCACGACATGGAAGTGATTCCGCTTCCAGACCCACGAGGCTACGACAATTTCGAGTTTTAACAAGGATAATTACCAAAATGAAGATATATATATTCGTCCTGTTGGCTTTAGTAATAAACCAAACAATGGTAGCACAACAAACTGATAGCATCCGTAATAGAGCTCTTAAGTTTGATTATGGCAGCACTAAAGAGGTCTTCACTGCCATCTACCTGCAAAATCCATCCATGTTTGCCTACAATCATTTCAATAACTGGTCGTACATTGGCGCATCACTTTTAAATGAAGAAGGGGATTATCGCGATACTCAAAAACACAATGAGTTAAAGCAATGGGGTATCACCACCGAGTCAATATTAAATATGGATAAAAGTGGCTGGAAACTTTATGGTTTATTTAATTATGCCAATGGTTCGGCCGATAGTGTCCGATACAATCTTAACTTTCACTTACCTCAAAATGGCTCGCCCAATTATGTTTTTATGCAAAAAGCGGGCGAATGGAACTATCAGAAGTACCAACTATCAACAATGGCTGCCAAAGCCTTTGGCAATTATTCAGTAGGCTTACGCATTAATTACCTGGGCGATTTGGCATTTCGTCAAAACGATACGCGTAACAACCAAACTACACTGCGAATTAACGTAGGTGCTTCAGCCGGTTACCGTTTTAATAACAAGCACAGCATAGCATTGGGAGGCGAATACAAGCGCGATAAAACGGAACCTCAGTTCTCAAAAAAGTATCAACATCCCAACCAGGGTGCTTCCAACCGCCTTTACAATATCTATATTAACGGCGGCATGGGTACCTATCACAAAGATGATAATATACCCCGTTTGACACAATCGACACGACAAGGAGCCGTATCGGTGCAATGGTTATTCAGTTCCGATAGAAATCACTACTCAGCCCTGCTAAAGTTAGGCACAGGCAACGACTTTATTAAAGACAAAGAAATAACTGAAAATCAGAAAGAAAACAGGCTGCTATCCTATGATTTTGATAAAATAAAAGCCAACATATTCACCATCAACAACAAAGGAAAGTACACACTACAAAACAATCTGACTTTTGAGGCCATCGATGGAAAAGGTAAAAGTCTTAATGCCAACAATCAGCAATACACGGCCAACTACGAAACCATGATGACCACACTTCATTTTGCATCTACCGCAATAAACAATCAATCGGTATTGCGTAAGCTTGGGCTCTTGTTGCATCTGGACGACCAGAAACGTATTGACCGTAGTTATGGCTTCAAAATGAACTATCAAAACCTGAAAACAGGTGCGGTAATTGGTTTTGCACACCATATACAATCGAGCCAGGTCTGGCTGGATTTGGGTTTTAACTATCAAAAAAACATGAACTACGCCTTTGATGAAGGAGGTGCCATGCAAAATATATATACTGAATGGATTGCCAAACCAGCTATAGCATACTTAACAGCCGATAGCTACAGTGTGCCGGTATCGCTGAATTTAAAAATTCCGCTCGAAACAGTATGGCTTGAGTTCAACTTCAATGCTGAATATTTTAAACCCATTGATATCAAATCGCCTAATACTGCCATGTTTACTAAAAACGATAGTTTCATGCAATTGAAAAGCCTGATGCGGGTCTATTTCTAAACCAATATGACAACAATTAAAGGTGCGATAATAGAGTTTTTCACACCTTATAAACTTAATTAACCAATAATATTATGAATCGTTTTGTTAATGTTCTGCTGCTTTTGCTATTAATATCAAATTTAACCGAAGCAAAAGATAAGCGGAAGAAAAAAGATGACAAGCTTTACAGTAACGACTTGCCAGCTTACGTTATTTATAACAAGGAAGGCCAAAAGGTTAGTTTCTCGCAAATGATGGATGACCTTTATAAGCACGACATTTGCCTGTTTGGTGAAATGCATGACGACCCAATTGCTCATTGGCTGGAGAAAATGGTAACCGAAAGCTTAGTGAAAGAAAAAGGTCAGCAATTGGTAATGGGTGGGGAAATGTGGGAAACCGACCAACAATTATTGATGGATGAGTTTATGCAATATGGTTATGTAGATAAAAGAGCATATGTAGAGAGTGCCAAGAACTGGCCTAACTTTCGCGATTACAAACCACTATTAGGCATTGCTTTGCGAAATAATTTAAAGTTTGTTTGTACCAATATCCCACGCCGTTATGCCAAAGTGGTGTACAAAAAAAGCATGGAGTACCTAACCGATAGCTTGCCTAAGGCGGCTTATCAATACCTGCCACCAATGCCTATTCACTTTGACCTTAGCCAACCGGCCTATGCCAAAATGTTAAGTGTATTTGCACCTGATGATTCCACGCACACACCGAAAAAGCAGGGGAAAGGCAATCCCATGACGGCCTTTAAAGGTTCTAACCTGGTAAAAGCGCAAGCCATTAAAGATGCGACTATGGCCTACAATATTTTACAAAATTGGGAAGAAGGGAAGTACTTTATTCATTACAATGGAACTTATCATTCTAAAAACTGGGACAGTATCTATTATTACCTGAAGCATTATAAAACTCAAGCCGATATTGTCACCATCCATTGCTGGGGCGCAGATAATAACTTGGAGTTACCGGAAGCTGAAAATGCTGCAGATTTTAATATTATGATTGCTGAAACCATGCCGGCAACCTACGACTAATACAAATACTCCGCTAACTATTATTATCTACTGATAATAAAAAAGAAATCACCTAAAATACAATATCATGCTTGGTTTTTATTAAACCATTAATGGGAAAGGTGTGTTCGCTCAAAAGAACTTATCTGTATGATTTAATACTAAATTAAAAAATGAAATATAACCTTATACTACTTTTTTTGTGTGCTTCATCCATACTGTTGGCACAAAATAAAAAGTATGCCGATTTTAAAGAGTTCACCCTTAAAAACGGCTTACACGTCATTATGCATAAAGATGTAAATGAACCCAATGTAATAATTGGAACCAAATACCATGTGGGTGCAAAAAACGAAGAAGCCAGCCGAACGGGCTTCGCCCACTTCTTCGAACACCTTTTATTCCATGGCAGTAAAAATATACCCCAGGGGGAATATGAAAACATTGTTTCGGCGGCAGGTGGCTACTGTAATGCCTATACCACTTACGATGTTACCTATTACTATCAACTATTGCCTGCTCATGAATATAAATTGGGCTTGTGGCTCGAGTCGGAACGGATGTTACATCCGACGATCATAGAGGAAGGCATTAATCGCGAGCGAGAAATTGTAAAGGAGGAAAAACGCATGCGCTACGACAGCAAACCATTGGGGAATGCCTACTTCGACTTGATGGGAAAGTTGTTTAGTTTCGAAACCTACGGGCACAATATCATAGGTTCCATGGAGCACCTTAATGCCTCTTCTATACAGGATTTTGAGTCTTTCTTTAATACTTACTATTCTCCCAATAATGCATGTCTGGTTATATCAGGGAACATTGACTATAAGCAAACCAAAAAGTGGGTACATTATTATTTTGAGGATATCCCAAAGGGGAAAGCAGTTAAACGCCCCACGCAGTTTGTTAATACTCATCTTGAGCAAAAGCACTTTGACATGTCAATGGATGGCTTAAAAAAGGAATCGGTGTTAATGGGGTATCCGGCCATGCCCGACACACATGAAGATGCTGCTGCGTTTCGATTATTGACATCTATTTTATCAGGTAATAGCGATTATTCTTATTTTGAGAATGAAGTGATGCTTCAAAAAGACACCATTATTAGCAACTTAAGTGCGACGGCCGAATTGTATGAAAATGTAGGGGCTTTACACATCAAAGCTAACCTCAATCATCCTGATCAGTTAGATTATGTTGTTCGTAAAACGGAAGCGCAACTCAATCGCCTGAAAAACGATTTAGTTAATCCCGTACTATTGCAAAAGGTTATCAATGAGTTTGAAGTGGCTTATGTTGATTACTTCTTTCATGCCGAATCATTTGCCGATAGGATAAGCCGATACCACCACCTCTATGGAAGTGCTTCGAAAATGAATGACATGATTGAAGCTTTTAAAGCAGTAAGCCCCGAAGACATCCGCCGTGTGGCCCGAAAGTACCTGAAGCACGATCAGCATGTTACTATTGTTTATCACCCCAAAAACGACCAATAAATGAAAAGACATATATTAACAGGGCTATTGCTATGCCTTTACCTTTTTACGTTTGCTCAGGTAGACAGAAGTAAAGCACCAACGCCTGATGCACCTCAAATGCTCGAAACCGGATTATTAATACCATTCGTGCTGCCCAATGGATTACGTGTTTATCTGGCACCTATCGAGGGGTATCCAAAATTCACCATGTCGGTTAATATTGATTTGCCCGGCTATAAAGAAGAACCTAGGCTGGCCGAAAAAGAAGTGCTTAGTCTTGCTTACCAGAAAAAATTGTCGAGTGCTTACCCAGAAGGGCAGGTTGATTCCATTGCCAAGCATTTGGGCGCTCTATTAGCTGTTAATCAATTTGGGGGCACCATTAAAGGCATGAAACGCGATGCAGATGCACTACTGGGTATGTATGCCGATGTAATGCTCAAACCAATTATTAAGCAGGAGTACATTGACCAGAAGGCTGAGTTGTATCAGAAAAAGTTAGCCCGGAGAAAGAAACGAGGGACTACATACAAGCCGGCTTTTTCATCGGAAAGTAAAATTGATTCATTGCTCTTTGGTGTGCAGGAAGCGCAAATGGAAATGAAAAAAGCGTATGAGCCACAGTACAATAATCTGGATGATGCCGCTGTAAGAAGCTACTTGCAAGATAAGATTGTAGCCAATAATGCGCTGATTGTGATGGTAGGCGACTTTAGCAAGAAGGAATGCCAGCAACTGATTGCGCGGCACTTTGGTGAGTGGCAGAGAGGTAAAGACTTTAGGCACGACGATTATGTGCCCAAAAGCCGAAAAGAAATCATACAACAACGTCACATCATTGTAAAGGATAATCCCAATGCAGTGCAATCACGCATAGGCTTCAACTGGTATCTGAACGATGCCTTTACACATTTTGAAGGTGAAATACCTTTGGAGGTACTCAGTTCGATCTTTGGAGCCAGATTATTCAATAATCTTCGCGAAGAGAAAGCGCTTTGTTACAACATCCAGGCTTCTCTATCGTGCACTCTGGAAGGGGGAAGAGGCGCCGTTAATACCAGCGTACGCAACAACCAAACAGCATTGGCCATTGAGAATATTCTGTTTGAGATGATGAACATCCGTAATAAACAGGTGAGCGAGCAGGATTTAAGCTTTGCCAAAAACAGATTGATCGGAAATCATACGCGTTCGTTGAGTGGGGTATCTACAATACCTTACATCTCCTTTGCCATGCAAAAGAGTGGTTATAACCTGCCCGACGATTATTTACAGACCAAAGCGCAGAAATACTATGCGGTAAGCAGAGATAAAATGCAACAGATGGCACATGATTACATTAAACCCTTCAAATGTGTGATTACAGTTAGCGGGAAACTCGCAGATCTAAAAGGTCAATTGGAGCAGTTTGGGCAAGTGAGCTATTTTGATAAAGATGGGAAGCCGGTTAGCTTTGATCAGTAAGTGGTAATTGAGAAAAACAGTGCTTATAGCAAGTGCGCATTGCTGTATTTTGCACTAAGCACTAAGCACTATACTAATCAACCTTAAAATACCCATTATTGAGGATTGATTGGGGTGAAAATGCAATATAAATTTGGCGCTCTAATAACAACTGAAATCCCTTCATATTTTAAGGAGGGATTTTTAGTTGAAAAAGTAAAATTATGAACCTAAGATTAACAACATCACTGCTTTTATTGCTAACTATTGTAGTTAGTTTTGCAGCCGAGAAACCTGCCTACAAATTGTACAATTCGAAAGGCAAGGAAATCAAATACAAAAAAATGATTAAGGAACTGGCCGATGCGGATGTGATCTTTTTCGGAGAGTATCATAACAATGCCATTGCTCATTGGCTGGAATTGAAAGTGACTCAATCGCTTTATGCGCAATGCAAGGGGGCGATTACAATGGGGGCAGAAATGTTTGAAGCTGACAACCAGATGATCATTGATGAGTATATGAATAGTCAGATTTCGATGACGAGCTTCGAATCGGAATGCAGACTTTGGCCCAATTACGAAACAGACTATGAACCACTGATTAGCTTCGCCAAAGATTCGGCCATCCATTTCGTTGCTACCAACATACCTCGACGCTACGCATCAATAGTTCACAAAAAGGGAATGGATAAATTGGATGATTTAAGCGATGAAGCAAGACGTTACATAGCGCCGCTACCCATCGCTTTAGAATCCGATTCAATCTTAGAAAGTAAAATGGGTCCCATGAGTATGATGAGTAAAAACCCAATAGCTATTGCCAAAGCACAAGCTATTAAAGATGCCACCATGGCACACTTTATCAGCGAGAATTTTAAGAAAGGAAAGCTCTTTATTCATTATAACGGTAGTTTTCACTCCGATGATGAGAGCGGCATTCGTAAATATCTTAACATCTATCAGCCGGGACTGAAAGTGATGACCATCACGACAGCATCACAGGATGATATTGAAAAACTGGATGAAGCCTATGTAGAACTGGCTGATTATGTTATTTGTGTACCTTCTGATATGACACGAACGTATTAACCTTAGTTTGATTTTTATTATCGAATAATGTAATTACATAATACGGGGGCATGGCTTAAAGCTAGACCCCGTATTTTGATAATTAACGATTACAATTTTAAAACACCTGCCGCCTGAAGCATATAATTGTGTAGTTCGTAATTTTTAATCAATGGAGGCAAAGCTTCGGTTTCCACGCCAAACATCGAAAGAGCTACAAAATCAGCCGAATGATTCATCCCTGCCCAATAAACTGAAATGTATTTTTCCTGAATTTGTGCCAATTGTCTGAATGGTAATTTATAAGCATTATAAAGCCCATCATTTTCAAATGAAGAGTAGGCTTTCAGTAATAATTTCGCCTCCTCCTCTTCAATGGTATAACCTTGTGCATATTTAATTCGTTCGATAACAGCGGCATTGGTATCATTGGGCTTTATATGATTCAATATCCATTCATTAGAATGCTTAAACGATTGAATAAGGTCAAATTTCTGATTAACATTCTTACTTTTGATTAATCCCGGATTGGCATTTCCATGATCTGTTGTGATGATAACCAAAGTATCGTTCCTGTTTTCAGCAAATCGAATGGCAGCTTCAACTGCCTTATCGAAAGCCATCTGATCGTATAACAAAGCACCTGTATCATTGGCATGGGCAGCCCAATCCACCTTACCTCCTTCAACCTGTAGTACGAATCCATCTTTATTTTCCTTCATCAGGTCAATTGCTGTTTCGGTCATTTCAGCTAACGAGGGTACCTTATCAGTCAGCTCCTTATCTGAATGTTGGTCAAGTGAGAAAGGTAGGCCGGCTTTTGAGAAAACCCCAAGAACCGGCTGACTGGCTTCCAGTAATTCCATTTCCTTTTTGTTTCGAACCACACTAAAGCCCGCGGCTTTGAAGTTAGGAAAAATGTCTTGCTTATCGCTGCGCTTTGTGCCATCAAAATATTCCTGTCCGCCACCCATCATCACGTCAAAACGTAATTCCAAGTATTTATCGGCAATCTTATCTTGTAGTCCCCGATTATTCATATTAACACTAAAACCAGCAGGGGTAGCATGCGTAATGGGCACAGTGGTGACACAACCCACTTTTTTGCCAACAGCTTTAAACTTTTACAGAATGGGTTTATATTCAATTCCATTAGGTCCCATGTTTAAAGCTCCGTTTTTAACACGAACACCGCCACCCCAGGCTGAAGCTGCGGCCGCCGAATCAGTAACCAGTGAATCTGCAGAAGCAGTATCCATGAAAGCATGGTGTACCTTGTTTTCCCGATAGAGGTTCATCCACTTACTTTCCTTTCCTAACTTACGTTGCATCAACAAATCAGTCATGGTAGGTGTACCAATGCTCATTCCGTCACTGACCAAGAAGATGATATTTTTGGCTTTGCCTCGAAAAACATTTTTATTGGCCCTTTGTGTATTAATTGAACAACCGGTAGCCAGGCCACCTCCAATGGCAGCCATAAAGCCTGTATTAATAAAATCTCTACGTTTCATAATATAATAATTGAGAGAATAAATATGAGTATTACATGTGTATTATAGGTTAATATAGAGTTATGTATGTACTGAAGTATACAGCCAAACATCATTCATCATCAAAAATAATCCGAAAGAATTACAAATGCAGCACCCAGAAGCATAATGAGGATAGCTAAGCTTCGACGAAGCAGGTCATGCTCTTTAAATAGATTACCGGCAATTATGGCGGCAAAGAAAACAGAGGTGCGTTTAATGGACAAAACCAACGCTACTGAGCCGTTTTTTACCGCTAAAATATGCATATAACGATACACAATCGCAAAGCTGGCGACCAGTAGAATAATCCAATAATATTTATTAAGGACTTCTTTTACTGATTGACTATTCTTTTTCTTCATTAAAAAGATAATGAAGAAATTAAGTGTTAGAAACAGTTGTTGAAGTGGCAAGAAAGCTTCAGGTGGCATCTTGTAGGACTTCAATAGTGATTTGTCCAGGATTGATGTTAAAGAAAACAATAGGATAGCGATTATAAAGTACCACAAATTTTTGTTTCTTTTCAGAAAAAACAAAGGGAACATCAATCCTTCTCCTTTGGGCAATTGTAACAAATACGTACCGGCCATTACCAACAGTATGCCCACCAAGCTTATGAGAGACAGTGACTCTTTTAAAAAGCAATAGGCCAGTAAAGCCACCACTGCTGGCGTAATCGTGAGTAGTGGCAACGAATTACTTAATTCATTTGTCTTAAGTCCGTTCATAATCATTAGAAAGGCCACAGCACCAAGTATAGACTTAACATACAATACAGCAATGACAATGCCAGTGACCAATTGAAGATTAGCGAAAAAGAAAAACGGAAG
The DNA here is from genome assembly GCA_002429115.1 of Saccharicrinis sp. UBA6048. GTDB lineage: Bacteria > Bacteroidota > Bacteroidia > Bacteroidales > Marinilabiliaceae > Carboxylicivirga. The sequence continues at coordinate 42,892 of DIYS01000181.1, forward strand.
AGCCAGAACAAAGGTTAACGCAGACAGTAGCAATGAAAAAACCAATGGCTCGGTTTTAAAAAGCGCTTTCTTCTCAAAGACCGCCGCCAGCGAGGAGAATATTGCTGAAGTAAAAGCGAGTAATTGCCACATGCCCGAAAGTATATATTTTTAATGAAAGTAAGGGTGCCAGAGCTTTATTTAGCTCTGGACTAACTAAGATACGAACCATACTAGCTGAATACCTTCAAATAAAAAAGAAAATAATGACAGGAACCAAAAGACCCGTCATCAAAATCCATTTTCCCCTTCTTTTGATGCTTTTCTTACCTTTTGATATAAACAAGCCAGATACAGCAAAGAATATCAATGCCACGGCAAAGAAATCAGCCATATATTTCCAGCCTTTGATGGTGTTATAATGCAAACGATGAACAAAATCAATGATCGCATTGCGTTGATAAGTTTCATAGGCTAATTGTCCGCTAGCTGGCTGATAGCTGCCAACGCCACCTTCTATAAACAGTTGAAAATCGTTCGACTTCACAATAACGTTCTTCAGTTTTATATCTGCATGATTAGTATTCCAATAATTGAAAAAACCATTGCGGTCTATGCCTTTGGGTATAACAGCTTGTTGTTTAGCGGTAGAATAAGCCGTTATCTCATGATTGAGCAACATACCTGACAATCCATAAATTAAGATGATACCCACAAAGAAATAGCCCAGGTCACGATGAAGATTCCTGAGCCATTTGTTTATTTTTTTTTTATTCATGTTTGTTTTAAATTCTATCATACAGGTTGTTTATCAGCCATATGTATCACATAGCATTTTATAATGCAATTAGTGCTGATAAAGAATCACAGATTGAATTTTTATCAATCGTTTTTTTCCGTTTCGATATTAATTAAGTATGGTATAGTCTGTTCCGTTTACATAGTAAATTGGGTAGTAATCTTTACTATTCTTTTTCATCCAATCGCGCATTTCCTTAATATTATTCATTTCAGCGCTACAATGCTCGCCTCCCTCTTCAACATCTTCCTCTTTTTGTGCGGCTTCTACTTTCGCCTGCCATTCATCCAGGTATTGTTCGTTTAGTTTTTTCACTTTCATAATGCCTTCAACCTTCAACTGATTACCAGTCAATTCTTTATTAAAACCATTGATTTTACCATCGGCCTCAACGCGGATTGAAACTGTACCATCTTCTGATTTTAAAAAACAACGACGGCCCGAGTGCTTGCAAACATGGCTTACCCAGCCTTTAAATACTACTTCTTTATCAATGGTGCTTTCTGCTTTATCAAGTACTTGAGCCACATCAATTACATCCGTTTTTTGTTTTGTAGCTTCTTCTGAACTACCGCTTTTCTTTTGTCCGCAGGCTGTAAAAAGAAATACGGACATCAATAATAAGATACTAGTCTTCATATCTATATTTGAGTTAAAATATTTTTAATGCTATTCTTTAAATATCAAACAGGGTATAAATCCAAAAATTCCGCATATACCAATCCAAATAAGTTCAAACGGTTGCACTTGCTTATTCCTTCGTTTACCGATGAAAACGAAGGTAACTATCAGTAACAGGTTGGTTAAAAGAACCCACCATGTGGCAAACCTAACTGATGGTTTAATGTAATCGCTACTACCAGTGGTAAACCGCAGCTCGAATGGCAATATATTTGACAAGGTAAAATCATACTCTGCCGGTGCAAGAAGCGATAAGCTATCCACAACTTCTTTCGTGTCGGCACTTAAAGCATAACATTCTTTGCCGCGGCTTGAAATAACATTGATGTTCCAATATAACGGATTAGCCATTATCATTAAACGATCTTTATTTACCTCAAATTCCGGCGTTTGTATTTGCACAACCTTATAATTATCCGCTGTTATTAAATACACCTTGTTGGAATCATCAAAAACAAAAGCATAAAAACTTTTATCTGCAGGCTCTTGAACCGATATAAACGCTGGGTTAATGCTCTTTGGAAAAAGGGTGTTTTTAAGGAAAGGTTTGCCATTCACCATTTTCAAATGAAAGATCTGATCTTCGTTATCAATAATCATATAGCCTTCATCATACGGTTTGCGTGTGCTGGGGTTACCAAACACCCCCTTTGCTGGAAACTGAAATTCACTCTGCACGAACACCCGCATAAATCGTTCGGACTTCACTTTATCCACCCTATTGGTTTCGGGATTGATAAATTCGATCTTATTTTTCAATCGGAATACATCACCCGGCATTTCGAGCTTTACCCGCCCCGAAAATGACTCAAAAAGGGTATAAATTGGAATGGCGGGAGTATTTTTATCTTTGGCATTATAGCGATAGAAAAAATTTCTGGAATTGATTTCTTTTACTGAAATAGCTCGTTCATTAATAGAATCCGGAAATCGTCCATCAGATAACAACTGCCGGTAATAGAACATTGGCAATATGCTATCAAACTCAGCTTCACTGTATTCTTTCTTTGTTTTAACATTGTAACGAATTAAACGATCTTCTTTCTCATCAAATTTTATGGAACAGAATGCTTCATCTACCGATGAATAATAGGTAAATACATTTCTGCCTGATGTATCACTCAATAAATGATAAAAACTGGGAAGCAACCAAGCCAAAATAATGGTTGCCAATAGGATGATTGTGTATCTTATTATTTGCATTTTTTTTTGAATATTAAATATTTAATTATTGTTTGCCCTCCTTAAATCGTTGAACCGAATAGAATCCGAATGGGAATACCATCACAAGAGCAACCACCAATAAGTAATTAACCGATTGATAAGCTGCGGGTACATCCGATAAGAAAAAAAGATAAATTAAAGCAATGGCCAACAAAGTGATAAGAATTCGTCGCATCCAAACAGGCTCAAGGCAAATAGCAGCCACAAACAAATAGGTTATAAATCCGGCAATATACCAGGGAGCAATCGTTAACAATGCATTAATTGTAAATTCATAAGGAAAATTGATACCCGAAAAAACCAATAATGCAATTAGTTGAAGCAGATATACTATAGTTAAAATACCCACACCGTATGAGTACATTAGCAAGATGACTTTTTTTTCTGGTAATGGCAGGTGTAAACTTAGTTTAATTCGTTTCTGGATTACTTCGGGAAAGTACTGTGCCATACCCAAACAAAGCGCTGTTGCAATTGGAAAGTACTTTAAATTACGAAACAAGAATTGCTTACGATTAACAATTACATCCCACAAGTGCTCCATCCCAGCCATTCGAAAAGAACGTCCGAGTTTTAACATGATATACACCATCAGAATAATGCCTATTACTCCAATTGTCAGTGTAAAAACGTGTGTCTTTTTCCATTCTTTATATAATAGTGCTTTTTCCATTGTCTAGTTTCATAAGGTAACTGGTAGTGAAAGTAATGTAATACAGGAAGTTATTAACTTCTCACCATTGACTAACAACTACTATCTATTTTAATATTTTCCGGTTAATCCAATAAAAGCTTCTTCTAGTGTGAGGCTTTCTTCTTTAATATCAGTTGGTTTAAATCCACTATAAGTAAGAACTCGTTCAAGTTCTTCTTTCTTTTCAAACGAGTAAAACTCAGTTTTGCCTTTAATGGTAACCGGATGCATCACTTGTTCTAAACCTTCAAAACTTTGCCCGTTACTACTAAAACGGAAACGTTTAAAGTCGTTCAGTAATTTCTCAACTGGTTGCTGATACAGAATACGGCCATAGTCCATAATCATGCAGTCATCAATCAGGCGCTCCATGTCCTGAATGATATGTGAGGTAACAAATACCGTTTTGCTTTCAGCACGGGCATATTCACTCAGATAGTCGACAAATAGTACACGGTAGCCAGGATCAAGCCCCATGGAGAAATCATCCAAAATAAGTAGCTCAGGGTCCTGCGCCAGAATAAGCCCCAAGGCCACCTGCGACTTCTGACCGCACGACATTTGCGACAGCTTCTGTTTCGGGTCAATCTTCAGCAGCTTCATCAATTCCCAATAGGCTTCCTTTTTCCATTTAGGATAAAAAGCCGAATAGTATTTCTCGATCTCGTAGATATTCATAAAGGGATATTGAACATGCCCTTCAATCAGCAAGCCCACTTTTTGTTTGGTCGCGGGCGAAAGATTAGCCGAGTTTTCACCAAACATCAAACACTCTCCGCTACGGGGTTTAAGGTAACCGTTAAGTATATTGATGGTGGTCGTTTTTCCGGTTCCATTTTTACCCAATAAACCAAGAATACGGCCTTGGGGGATTTCAAAATTCAAATTCTCATAAATACAGCGTTTGCCATAAAAATGAGTAAGGTTTTTACATTCTACTATATTGTTTGTTCCCATATTCTAAAAATATTCCTCATGTTTACAAAAAGGCACTCAAGGTGATAGTCAGACTACCACGTTTATTTGAGCTGCTATATTGATTATGTAGGTTGTAATTTAAACCGACACAATATTTATTAGCGTCTATTTTAAAGTCATATTCTATTTGTGCTTTCACCGAATTATGTCCTGAACTAAAAAATAAATAATCAGGTACAATAATCCGTTCGGTGATAAAATTATCATATGTAAAGTCTGTATCCCGATCCAGATTTTTATTCCATCCATATACTAAGTTTATTTGACAGCCTGACTTATTCATTTTAATATATTTACCAGCCTCAAGTTGTGTATATAGATTTTTATAATTCAATGACATATCAGGTACATAATATTGTTCTGAATGATTAAAATAGTCCATTTCAAACCCAATCCAGTAATTCCTTTGCAAGCGAGATCTGAACTTTGACAACTCATAACTAAACCTTAGTTGCTCTTGTTTGCGAGTGTATTTATCTTCCTTTGCAATGGTTGTCCATTGATAAACGTTATTTTCATTCAGTTTTATCAATTTTTGTAAAGGTTCACTACCTATATAATCGGCTTTTTTTGCACATATAGAAAACTGATGAACAAAATCGTTAGGACGCAAAGTATATATATAAGAGGCTTTCCAGGTATTGTTTCTGTATTCTGAATCGTGTTTACGTGCCGACCAATTGGCTCCACTCTCCCGTCTTCCGTCATAAACATTCTCTTTGAATTTCTTATAACCCGCTGTTAATAAGTTGTTTTTCCATTCAAACTGAATATTGCTACCATATGCATTACGTTGGTACAATCGATAAAACGTGGATTCCTTGTGCTTACTGTATGTGCCTAATCCTGTAAGGTTAAAAATGGTATAAACTGCATCTTTTTCTACTACGATAGTCTCAATATCTTCATTGTAATAGTTATAAAACAAATCACCTCCAAGTTTCAATTGTTCTGTCAATTGATACATTCCCCCAATGCTTACCAATGTAGTACTTATTTTATTTTGCGTTCTCGGATCACGGTCTTGTGCACCATAGCCTGTCATATAATTCACCTTACCTCCAATTGCGAATCTCGACGTAACAGAATAAGCCAATGCTCCGGTAAAAACAAATTGTTCGCGTTTATAAGTATCTCCACCAATTGTATCGGCAAACAAATATGGTGTATCGTGACGAACATGGTAGGTATTGCTGTATTGCATGCCTTGCTCTTTCTGGTTCAAATAATCAAATGAACCATATAACATAACCTTATCCAAGCGTTGAAAACTAAATGTTTGAGCACATAGCCCATTTAGTTCATCACCTGTACTGATGGATTTAAAGTTACCCGACTGATGACTATATTGTGTTGCAAGAATTATAAACGAATCAACCGGACTGTAATAAAGTGAAGCTGGATTACCAGATCGCATAATAGGTGTTTTTGCACGGATTACTGAATGGATATCGGTATCTATTCCCCGTGCATTATCTTCCTGTGCATCAACTCTCTGAATGGCAAATACAGAAAAGAAACAAATTAATGTAAATATGGACAAATACTTATTATGGCTAATTCTGAAATATGTTTGGTGTTGTAATCTCATTTTTTTGATGGTATTCCTTGTAACAATCATTTATAAATGCCAGGCTGGGGTACTACATCATGATCAAAATCTTCGTATGAATTATTGGTATCCTGATAAATGGCTCTCCCCTCAATAAAACGCCTTATTTTGCGCCGCACGCATAAACCGGAAGGGGATTTTGCAGCAACGTATGTACCTCTTGAATCAAGACTTATGTCCATTCTTTTATAAGTCTCGTCGTCATCCCATAAAACCTCCACTGCATCAACTACATACTCATTAGGAATCTTACAAAACAGCCGCGAACTGGGTGTTATGGCACCTTTGGCAACAAGATTATTGTTAATGTACTCATCTACATTACCGGGTATTTCTACAATGGCAATGGCACTTCCTCCACGAGTATGAAACGCAATATCAGATCCTTTGTATGTCCATAACTTATCAATCATGTTAGGTGCTTCATGATCAATATCACCAGTTGTTGTTTTATCGCTCCAGAATTCGAAATCGGCATTACCCAAATCCACTGGACTATTAGGATTTCCATTAGGATCGGATCTATGGTTAAGTGCATCGCGCGCCATGATGAAACCATCTCCGGGAGCGATAATATGTCCTTCTGAACTTTCGGGTAAAGCCCATATCATTTTTACCACAATTGAATCGGCTTGCATATAGGACCAATAGTTAGGGGTATAACCATACGATTCTAACTCAACCAGGTAAATTTTATTGGCATTTAAAGATTCCGGACTATTGTTGTAAACTTCAATATATTGATCGGAAGAATATGATTTACCAGCCACTGTTTTTGAGCCACTGTAGTAAAATTCACGAATTACAAAGTTGCCACCTTTAATCTGCTCAAAAGTAACCTCCAAGTCATTTTTTTCTGAAATATCATCTAACACTTCAATATTACCACTTCCATTTAAAGATATTAGCACATCTCCTCGTTCTTCTTCATAACTGGTGTTATATTGATAAAAACCTGGCTCTAACTCTTTAAAATCAACTTCTCCATTACTATCTGTTATGGCATTGATTGTATAATCTTTTCTGGTATTGTAGAGTTGAACATTTATCCCTTCGTATGTTTCTAAACCTTCTTTAATGGCCACATCAGGAATCGCAAATTCTATTTTAATGTTATGCGTGTTGATAGATGGATTCGACCAATCTTCACTGCAAGCATAAATTAATAGTAATATTACAATATATATTAATCTGAGTTTCATATTTATAATTTAATCATTAATTCGGCTCCAAAAGCAATGGGAATATTGCCTCTAGTGAAAGTTAATGAGCGTTGCGATTGATGCAATGGTCGATGATTAAAGAAGTTATTTGCGTAAAAACTCAATTTAAACCGCTCTTTAATCTCTTTGGATAACCGAAAAATAAATAAAAACTTAGGCGGTAAACTCTCAGTTACATAATATAATTCACCAGGAATATTTACATACTTCCTGAAATCAGGATTATTCCGCATTTCATTAGTAAATGCAATGTGGGGTTCATCGCGCGTATATAAATATACAGGAGCTCCATCGTAATAGGTATAGTAATTTTTATCCATCCATGTAATCTGCATAGTAGTTGTGAAAATCAATCTTAGGCGCGATGAATGGGTTATGAAACGAAAAGTTGTGTTCATCCGCTCACTTACTTTTCCTTCACCTGCGGCATAAACACCAATTTCGTTATACTGGCCGGCGCCGTCTTTTGTTGGTAAATCATCATACATCAAGGTACTAAATACCCTTTTGGTCCGCAACCAGGCACCATTCATGGTTATACGGGTTGACATTGCTTTAACTTTTCCAAAATCAAAATCATATTCCACGCCATATTTCCGGGTTTGCTTATTATTTACAGGGCTGGAATAAGATATTGTATATGTTTCATTACTAAAAGGTAATTCATTAACATCTGGCTTTTCGTCCTCTGGCACACCCGAATCATCATACCGGTTATAGTCAATGAAATGATAGCGTTCTAACATACCAAATCCATCACTAAGATTTTCGTTAAATGCTGTTATATCACCCTTTACACAGCCTAATTTAATTGTTATTCCAATCTCTTTCTTTAAATTTTTTGACGGCTTAAGATCCTTATTCGATGTATCGAAAATGTTGGTTGTGAACCAAGCAAGGGCCAAATCCGGTTCTTCTTTATAATGATCAAGACTTACCAAATCGCTATAGGCTTTATCAGGATACAGGTATAAAAGCGGTGGTGCTTTGTAATTTAATCCGATACCTCCATGAATGCTAAATTCCTTTAAAAAAGCACTTTTTGATTGGTACAGTTTATAATCGATATTTAAACGTGGTTCAACATAGAACCCCAAATCACTTTTAAATAATCCCGCGGGCTGAAAATTATTTATTCGTACTCCGGCTTGTGTGGTTAATACAGTATTACCAATAGATTGAACATGTTTATCTTCAATAAAAAGCGATAAAAATTTCTGAGCCGGAATATCCTTGAACGAACGTGGACGTGTAGCATTTCTTCCTACTGAAGGAGGATTAGTGATGTCGTAAATTCGCCCGTCGCCATAATTGCCCGCCGAGCTAAACTGAATTCCTGCTAATAAATTATTGTAACTACCTTTAGCTAAAGCCCAGTGCTTATTTCCGGTAATGTCAAGATTTATATTAACCGGCAATCCTTTTATCGTTAGTTCTGTTAAACTCTCTGATGGCAAGTAAATGCCTTCATTCTCACCTTCGTTTTGTGCTAATGAAATTTTTTGGATTCCGTTTCTATATAGTTTTAAATAATCTTCCTGCCACTTGGATGATACGGAAAATTTCCCCTCTAAATTGGTTAGAAATGCCTTATTAAGCTGCCATTTTAAATCCGTATTATACTGTAAACCAGACTCTTTTTGTGTAATAACTTCATTATTAACAAGTGCTTCCGGATCAGTTTTCTTTTCATTTAGTGTCCTGGAATAGCTCATACCAGTTTTAAGAGATAAGGGCTTGGTAGATTTAAAGAAGACGGCCGAATATGCAAGGTTTGCTGTTATTCGGTCGAAGCTGGTATATTGACTTCTGGGATCTTTGTAGGATTGTGTATAACTGACTCCGCAATTTAGTGCATTGCCATTTTTTAGTCCCAAGCCTTTACCAATGGATAAATGTTTTGCTTTAGGATCGGTTTTAATTCTGGCTTCAAGAGGGGTAGGGCCCGACTTGGTTTTTACAATAACAGCACCTGATGTTAAATTCCCATATTGAACCGATGGGATACCCTTAATCACTTCAACGGATTCAATATTGTCGACTGCAATACTGCGCAAGTCAATGCCTCCACCTGCTGTTGCACTAGCCAGATTATCGGGTAATACGCCATTAACAGAGGTGCTATTAGTACTCATCTGATTGGTACCATAAACTTGATAATTAGCATCGTTATTAAGAGGTACACCATCTATAATAATCGCTGTTCCTATTGCGGAATTGTAGCTGTTATCTATTTCTCGTATACTGATTGTTTGTTTTTTGGTAAGATCTGATTCTTCAATGAGGTTACCGGGTAAGAGTTGCATTACATCCCCCAACGTATTTGCCTGTGCATGTTCAATGGCTTCTTTGCTAATGTTAGATACAGAACCTGCTTCTTTACCTTTTGTTGCCACAACCTTAATCTCAGGCATATCAAAGCTTTGTGGTGTTAATTGAATAACAACGAGGCGATTATTAAAATAGTTGATTTCATAGCTTTTATGAAAAGACTGCATCCCGATATGACGAATAATAAGGGTTACCTTATTCATCTTCAGGTTATCAAAGGTAAACACCCCATCAGTTCCGGATACTACCCATTGACCAGATTCTGCGATCTGTACAATTGCAAACTCGACCGGTTTAAGATCTTTTTTATTGATTAGTTTACCTCTAAATTCCTGTGATTGAACAGACAAACACACTAATACCAAAGGCACAATTAATAATAATCGTTTCATCCTCTAATGTGAGAAATTTTAAACGAAACTATCCGGGAAAGAACAAGCTAACAGCTCCCCTTCCCGGACAATTTCTTATATCTATTATTTAATAGCTTTAAAGCTGAATCTTTTGAGTATAAACTTTTCCTGAAATAACAACACGAACAATATAAATACCTCTTGATAACGAAGATGTATTAATAATATGCGTATAGCTATTTACTTTGTGTTGCCCCACTATCTTACCTGTAATTGAATAAAGAATACAATCTTCAATAACCTGATTTGATTCGATGTTTAACTCATTTGAGTTGAGGTATATTTTCAAATCATTTCTATTGGAAATATCATCAATGGCAGTTCCTGTATCTGCATCTAAATCAGCAATAGGTAATTTGTATAAGCCTGATTTAGCATTTGCGAATAGATAATCTCCTAGTATGGCTCCACGGCTAAATAGTGTATTTCCCGGGTAGCAATTCGTCCAGTTAGAGCCTGCATCATTAGTATAATAGGTTTTTGAAGATGTACCAATCGTCATCCAGGAGTTGGCATCCACCACTATGGTAGCATTACATCCTGAACCATTAATATTGGCCTTAGTAAATGTACTTCCTGCATCTTTTGATATATACATACCATCTGAAGTTGTGGAAACATATAATGTATTGGCATCAAACAGATTAATATCCTGAATATAAATATTATCATCGCCACCATTTAAGGCCGTCAATTTAGAATACAGATCGACAAAATTATCACCTCCATCTGTTGTTTTCAACAATACTTTATTTCCTCCAACGTAACCCGTTATTCCTTTAAATACAACATTGGTAATGAAACTACTACCTAAATCATCGGTAACACCTGACCAATTTGCACCAGCGTCGGCGGTTTTAAATATTCGGCCATGTGTATTCTTCTTTTCAGCACCAGCAACATTTTCATACCATTGAACAAATACATAAAAGGTATTTTCATCAATACACTCAGCAACATAATAATCTTGTCCCCAACAACCGTCTGCATTTGGGTTAACATCTGCGGCTCCGCTTCCTATCTTCGTATCGTCTAATACTGTATAAGTAGCCCAGTTATCATTAGTGATAAAAATAAAGCCTGGCATATATACATCATCTGTTCCAGATGGATTATCAATAATTTTATGTCGGCGCGAAGTAATAATTCCAGCACCATTGGCTCCATGTGCCAATCCTTTAAACTCTATATCTGTGCTGTGATAAATCAACTCTTTTTTCTCAGGTAATGTTAATTGATCAAAGGTATTGGCTCCATCAGTAGATGCTAAAAGCGTTCCTCCCATTCCAGACAGAAAGATTATATCGTTTGCCTTGCATATCGACTTTAAATTTCCATTGGCATTAGCCACTTCGGTTTTTTGCCAGGTAAAAGTGCCTGCTTCAATATCGCTAATGGCCATTTTGTAGATGGCATTTTTACCTAATCCTACTAGCTGTCCATCGATTACATCACCATTCCAAAGACTTTCACCTGCAGGACAATCACTCCAGTTAGTACCGCCATCTCTTGTGTATTTTGTTGCAGTGTTAGAACCTCCGACAACATAAGTGTTGTTATTATGCTTATAGACTTTATATCCTTTGGTTATATTAGGTAGCGCTTGAAAAGTAGCACCCTCATCAGCTGTTACCCATATACCATCAGATGTTGTTGGAAAAATCAATTCGGTATTATTATAGATCGAGGTATGCCAGAAATACATCTTATCATCTTCATCCTCATCTACAACTGGATATAAATCAGTAACAACATCAGTAGAGATATTTATTTTGAACAGAGTTTTGTTTCCACTAACATATATATGCCCCTTAAATACCACCATTGAAGAAATTGAATTACCCTCAAGGTCATCTAATAAAGGCTCCCAATTTTCACCACCGTCAGTTGTCTTAAATACATTAGAATGGGCATCACGATTAGCATAATCTTTCCAATAAGCTGCCATGTAGGCAACATTTTCATTAATACATTCAATAACATACAGTTTCTTTGCATAGTTTCCCTGCAAAGAATAATTCTTTGTATCCACACTATTGCCACCAATATTGGCATTTTCAATAAGGTTCCAGGTGGCACCCCCATCAATAGTCTTTAGTATTATGGCATCTGCGTACAGGTCATTATCATTCACCTTTCTGTCAATTGCTTTAAACGCGGTTTCGTTTACCGCATACCCGACTTGATCTTTAACACTCACCTTATAGTCAAAATCATCTTTATTAGTGATAATACCCGGATCAACCCAAGTAAGTCCATTATCTGTGCTTCGCATAATGGTGTTTCCGTATCCTACCAAAGTGGCAGAACCATCGTCGGCTTTTTCCATTCCCTGCATATTTTCACCTTCGAAAATCTGCTGAAATTGCCAATTAAAAGTTTGAGCATTTACATTTGTAGTTATTGCTACCAGTAAAAGTAGTAGAGTAAATTTATAATTCATAAGCTTAAATGTTTGTTGAATAAAAACAGCAAATGAATGACATTATTTACATTTAATGAATAGCTATTTGTTATGATATTAACATATAACTATATATTTTTTATACCAAACAATTAATATTGTATTCGTCTATCAACAAGCTCACTATGTAATTACAGAATAACATACAACATGATTATCAGTATTAGTTTTGGTAATAAATAATGATAGTCAACAAGCAGTTTTGTTTGGTTATTTGACTCTTATGTAGAACAAACCTCCTTGGTATTTCAATCCGTTATTTGATAAAACAACTAACCTAATTACCGTTGATCTCATCAGATAAAAAAAACAAATCATCAAAAAAATGTCTGGTTTACCTTAATAAACCGTTTTTATGTACCCCGAAAAGTCATAAGAAATTGTATATTCCCCTACTTGTTTGACCCGACCAAGTGCATTATACCTAATGGATGTAGAGCCAATTTGTTTGATGCGGCCAAAGAAATCATACGAAATACGTGTTGAGCCAATCCGATTGATCAAGCCTAAGGCATTATAGGAAATTTCATAAGACCCAATCTGCCTAATTCGACCATCTGCTCTATAGTTTATATCGGTGTAAGCTCCGTGGTCGTGGCTTATATTTTCCCTCTGATTAAAAGAAATAACCTTTGCTCCATTAGCGTTGATACTTCCGATAAAGCTATAAGGCATATCTAAAGTTGCCCCCTCTTTTTTATTTATATGCTGATTATTGCGGCTATTATTAATTTCATCGACACGACCGTACAAATCGTAGGATATTTCGGTATCGCCTATTTGATCAATACGTCCGTCTAAATCATAAGACACATCCTGAGAGCCGATCTCATCAACTTGACCATACAAATCGTAGGATATTTCGGTATCGCCTATTTGATCAATACGTCCGTTTAAATCATAAGACACATCCTGAGAGCCGATCTCATCAACTCGACCATACAAATCGTAGGATATTTCGGTATCGCCTATTTGATCAATGCGTCCGTCTAAATCATACGAAACGTCTTGAGAGCCTATTTCATCAACACGACCATACAAATCGTAAGATATTTCCGTATCGCCTATTTGATCAATGCGTCCGTCTAAATCATAAGACACATCCTGAGAGCCGATCTCATCTAAACGCCCCCAGAGGTCGTACGAAATGTCAGTAGCACCAACTTTATCAATACGCCCATTAAGGTCATATGATACATGAACATCACCTATGCCACTAATTTGTTTTTGATGATTTTGCATAACGGATTTCAACAGTAATAAATTAAGCTCTTTTTGTGAGTTATTTCGATCCGATAGACGAACAACCTCATTATAATTATTATAAGACGATGGTTCCGTATTCGATGTTTGATCATCGCAAATACGGAATGATGAACTGGTTATTTCTTTTCCAAAACACGAAACAAGTATACCGTCAATATTTAAATCTATTTGGCCATTGCTTTTGGCAAATATCTCAATACTGTTGTTTTGTGACGGAACTAACAAAGAATTAAAAAGCAATAAAGCGCATAGAAAGAACCTAGAGAAATTAGATTTTGACATGGTCTGTTTTTAGTTACTTAGAATTAACAAGTCTAAGCTTAACAATAATCACACCAAATTAGTTAAGAGACAATGTTGTTTGACAAAAAAAATCGAGCTACAACTAGTCATTCAAAACTTTGCCCCCTATACTACTGACCCTGTTATAAGCATTATAACTAATAGAAGTGGGGCCTATTTGATTGATATAGCCATTAATGTTATATGATATATCAAGACTCCCAATACGATTCACTCTATTACATAGATCATATGATATTGAATCAGCAAAATAGCTATTTACTCTCCCTGATGTATCGCTCAAAGAGTCTATCACATCGCTATTGCCTTCCTTCAAATTATCAGGTATCAATAGCTGACCATCCATAGAAATATTGACGTGATTAATTTTCAAACTTACAAAACCATGCTCAGAAATGAGCTCAATGTTATTGAGTTGCAATTTAATCGGAGTTATTACAATCACTACAAGTAGAATTGCAAATAATGCTAAGCATTTATAAATTGATGTTTCATATTTGGGCATCGTTATGGCTTTAAAATTCAGGTATGCAGTTAATAACAAAGTTATCTTGCTGTTATAACGCTGTAACAATCAACAAACTACTAATTAATAAAAACTTATAAAAGTTCTGTATTCATTGGGATTTACCACATAGGTTTTGAATTTCAAATCGTGCTTTAAAAGCACTTGATAACAATCCAGCGATTCATGGTCATCAATCAACCACATTGAATCATGCCATTCCATTTGCTTAATACTTGCTTTAAATGCCCCAACAGCGAGGTTTCTATCTATATTTCTAATATCAAAATAATTAGGCTTTGTTTCTATCATTGTCATTTGTTACTTCCTGTCATTTTCGTTGTATCTACCCACTCATCAAACTGTTTCTCTGTCAATAGCTCAAGTGCCAAGGCCGCCTCTTTTAAGGTGGTATTCTCAGCATGTGCCTTCTTGGCAATCTGGGCAGCATTGTCGTAACCAATGTGGGTATTGAGCGCAGTCACCAACATTAATGAGTTATTAAGATGCTGGTCGATTTGCATTGTGTTGGCTTCGATACCAAAGGCACAATTGTCGTTAAACGCTTTGCAAGCATCCGCCAATAAGGTAGCTGATTGCAAAAAGGCACTTATCATAACAGGTTTATACACATTGAGCTCAAATTGTCCGTTGGCTCTAGCTATAGAAATGGTTGTATCATTGCCCATTACCACTGCACAAACCATTGTTAAGGCTTCAACCTGTGTGGGATTAACTTTACCTGGCATAATGGATGAACCCGGTTCGTTGGACGGAATGATAATCTCACCTATACCCGATCGAGGCCCTGAGGCCATTAAACGAATATCATTGGCAATTTTCATAAGGCTAACAGCCAATTGTTTTAAGGCACCATGCGATTCTACTATGGCATCGTGTGCAGCCAGGGCTTCAAATTTATTTTCGGCTGTTATAAATGGCCACCCCGTTGATATTTTGATCTCTTCTGCAACAGTTTCAGAATAGCCCTTGGGGGTATTTAATCCAGTACCGACGGCAGTGCCCCCAAGGGCCAGCTGGGTTAGGTGCACAAGAGTATTTTTAATGGCTTTTATTCCAAAATCGAGTTGTGTTACATAACCTGAAAATTCTTGTCCCAGCGTAAGGGGTGTGGCGTCCATCCAATGGGTACGTCCAATTTTCACCACCTCTTTCATGGCCATAGCTTTGCCAGCTAAAGTATTTCTTAATTCTTCGATACGGGGAATGGTATACTCCACCAACTTTTTATAGGCCGCAATGTGCATGGCCGTTGGAAAAGTATCGTTTGGTGATTGCGATTTATTAACATCGTCATTGGGATGTATCAAGCGGTCGCCATCGCCAAGCTCATTGCCCAGCTTGACATGACACCAATTGGCGATCACCTCATTACAGTTCTTATTTGTTTGTGTACCAGAGCCTGTTTGCCATATCACCAAAGGAAAATGCTCATCAAGTCTTCCTACAATAATTTCATCACATGCAGCCTCAATCAAAGCTGCTTTCTTTGAGGATAATACTCCCAATTTTGAATTGGTAATAGCAGCCGCCTTTTTGAGATAACCAAAGGCACGTATCACTTCTATAGGCATTGATGCAGCCGGTCCAATCGGAAAATTTTGTATGGAGCGCTGTGTTTGTGCGCCCCAATACTTATCAGCAGGCACCCTCACTGTGCCCATGCTATCTTCTTCTAATCTATATATCATTTCTGATCTAAATCTATATAAGTTCAGGCTTTATTTGCCTTACCCAATTATTAATGCGTTCATCGCTGAGGTCGCCCTGGTTCTCTTCGTCCAAGGGCAGGCCAACAAACTTACCATTCACAATGGCTTCTGATTCATCAAATTCATAACCATCTGGGTCCACCTGCCCAACTACCTTGCATCCTTTATCTTTAATGGTGTTGTATATCACACCAATTGCCCCAACGAATGAATCTGGATTACCACTTCCTTCACCATAACCAAATAAGGCAACCACTTTATCCTGCAGATCTGCCCCTCCTAATTCTGTTATAAATTCTTCCCAATCATCCTGCAGTTCACCTTCACCCCAGGTTGAAGATCCAAAAATCAGATTGTTATATTCTGTTAATGCTTCAGTGGGTTGAGATGAAACATCGAATACATCAGCGTTTAATAGTTCAGCTATCTGTTTAGCTGCTGTTTCGGTATTGCCGGTTGATGAACCGTAAAAAACTCCTGTTTTGCTCATTTTGTCTTATTATTTAGAATGATTCAAAACTACAAACTCTTGATTAGTCTAACAATCCTCATAAATGAGGAAAAAAAATGAATTTATACCATTACTTAAAACAGTATAGAACAATTCATAAAATCGATTGGACTTTTATATACTTATAGTTAGCAATACATTACAAAAAGCATCGCCAAGTCTGAAATTGATCATTGACTTTTTGATGGCTTGAGTGAAACTATTCTTCAGTTTCATGGCCTGTGCTCTTGACTGATACCCGAACGGATGTATAATCGAAAAAACACACTTTTTAGTCGGCTTCGAAGTGTCTTCTCAATATATTAGTCAGATCATTTAATACATCTGCCTCACTTAATTTTGTTGATCCATCAACAATTTATTTGCTTAGCTTTTTCAAAACTTAAGCTCCGCGATTCAACTCGGCTGTGACATACCATTTCATCGATGCTTCTGATTTGCTCGGATTATCCGATTGCTTTTAAAATATAATTAATTGCCATTGACTATATTTTAAGTTGGTTCAATTTTTCTATATGAAACGACCAAGCAAATTTAGTTATTCAATTTACACACAGGAGAATGATTGAATTTATTTGGGAGTTCCATCTG
>DIYS01000025.1 GCA_002429115.1 Saccharicrinis sp. UBA6048
ACCCAACTTTTGGGCGTGATCCGAATTTTGATAAGATTTATATAGGTTTTACAAGCGACTTAGATCAACCACTATTGTCTCACAATAAGTTGGCAATTAAGGGATATACAGTGAAGTACAGGCCATGGGAATTGGTTTATAAAGAAACGTATGAGGATAAGTCAGTAGCAATGAAAAGAGAAAAACAATTAAAGGGAAGTAAAGGTCGTAAGTTTATATGGAGTATGATTAATAAAGAATAGGGCGGCTCATATCCGCCTAAGGCGGACGTCCGTTCGAGTCGGGCCCCGCTACTAGAAGCCGAAGGATTGATTTCTTTCGGCTTTTTTACTTTAAAAGGCTTCAGTCATATTAAAGTATACAAGGATGTTTTTGTTAATCGGGTTGTGGCCAACATCAATTCTAAAATTCATTCTCGGTTGAACTTCTATGCGTAAGCCTGCGCCAAAATTGGGTAAAACACCTTCTATGTCAATAGCGTCTGGTCCCATAAGGCCCACACCTCCCCAGGTAGCAAAACCTAATCGGTTTATCAGCTTGCCAAGCAAATCTTCGCGCCTGGAGTTAAACATGTTTCGATATTCCAATATCGCCAAGTGGGCAGAATGATCTCTGTACTGTCCGAGATAATAGCCTCTTAAGTCAAACGGCGACCCGATAAATGGTATTCTGGTTAACGGAACATCACCGAATGAATTTTTACTCTGTACCATCCAGCCAATAGATTTCCGTTCGCCAATCCAATCTAATTTTGAAAATTGCCTGTATTCAAGTGATAAGTTGGAGTAGTTCATGTCGCCACCAAAATATTTGGCGTAATGCGTGAATTTTAAGTCGAATAGCAAACCACTATAAGCATTGGCAGGAATGTCACGCGTATCGTACGATATGTCGAAGCCAAGGCCAACATTGAATAGGTATAACTTCTCACTGGTTCCTCCCTGCGATATATAATGAGGGTCAGAGGCCACACCTTCTGATACACCGCTCATTTTATCAGATGTTAAGTCGAGTGATGGCCCTATGAAAAAGTCGGAATCTTTGACTCGAAAAAGAAATATCGGGTTGAATTGAAAGGCATTATTCCTGAATTCGGTTGTTTCTTCTCCGCGTGGCCTGTTTTTATTTATTTCATAACCAACCCCATAGTAATTATCGAGGGTGTTCTTATAGATCACCCGACCAAAAATTCGGAATCGATCCTCATTGTAAAAAAGCTGAGGTTGGCTAATCAGGTTGAAACCTCCGTCAAAAAGGAAGGCAAAGCCAATGGGTACGACAGATCTTTTTAGATCCTTATCTGTAGTATCTGTGCTGAATGTAAAAAGTGCACTACCGCCAATAAGTACGCCAAAATCGGGTGTATAACCCGGACCTCCTAGTATACTGAAGCGTAGGTTCTTTCTTTCTTTGGCTTTTTTGGTGGTATCAGCTTCGGCTTTTTGAGCAGAAGCGCTTACATGCAGGAGGCTGATAAATAAAAGTACTATGAGTTGTTTTGTCATTGCTTTCTATAATAATGCTCTAAAAATAATCAATTAAAGCTCCCAACCGAAGCCTGTTGTAAATACATAGTCCGATTTGGAGGCGCCTTCAACAGGTTTATTATCGTAGTTCAGAGTAATTCCCATTCTCACATAGAAATCTCTAGGTAAATCGTATTTGATGTCAAAGTTAAAATCGGTACGCCAACGCTTGGATTCCGTCAAGCTAGGGTATGCGCCTATTTTAGAGGTCAGGCTTAAGTCACCGGTATCAAACATGTTTAACTCTGTAGCTAAATATCCTTCCCAACTATCCCTGTCATTGGCTGGATCATCATATTTTTCAACGTTAAATGAAGCGCCACCGGAGAGGTTCCAGTATACCGCATTGGTTTGAAGGATATAAGTACCCAAACCAAGCCTTCCGTTCGAACGTAAATCAAGCTTTTGTTCTGTGTTTGACAAGAATGTGGAGGAAATGACAGCAAACCATTTACGCTGAAAGTAATATTTAAAGTCAATGCCTACATCATCGCGGCTAACTCTTTCAACACTATCCTGATCGGAACTCAAAGCATTGTAGTAAATGTCTGTTGACCAACGTTCGGCCAGATATCCAATATTACTTCGCGATGAAACTTGTCTCAGATTATTGGCTTTTGTCATATCAAGGCCCACATCAACACTGGCGTAAACCTGGCTCCAAAACCCTTTGTCAACTGACTCCAAAAAAACGATATCGTCACGATTAACTGTTATGGTTCCATCATCTTCGGTCAATAAATTAACATGACTCTCAGAAGTTGTCTGTAGCATACCGTTAAAACGGCGACCATCCGAAAGTGTAATCAGGAAAAAAGTCTCGGATTGTATTTCTTTTATGCCACCCCATTCAATGGTAAGATCATCATCGCTATAATCCGTTTCAATCGTTAAAACACCTTGCTTCATGTTTTTTATTTCACCAACAATGCTGTCGTCATTACTAAGGATTATTTTGTCTTGCTGAGCCATTAAGCAGACAGGAAGTAATAATAAAAGGCAGGCTAAAAGTAATTTATTCATAACAAGTAGGTTTATGTTCTTGGATAACAAATAAGGTAATAGAAATATGCAAAAGATTAATGCCAATTTCAAGTGGGAGCAAATGATTTTAGTAAAAAAGGATGTTAATAGTTAGTTGGTTAGAGTGGATGTGATGGTTTTTAACAAGATTTTAACCGCAATTTGGAGTTATTGAAGTTACCTTTGTACAGAAGTTATGCAACGAAAGATTTCACATATCGGCAAAACACTGATGGCTATATTAGCTATGCTCGTGTTGTTGTTGTCAACAAGTGGCTTTAAAATCTACAGCCATCATTGTGGACAATCGGACGAAACAACCTATTCTCTTTTTGTGTTGGTTGAGTCGTGCGTTTGTAATAGCAGTGGTGCTGATCTTTGCAGTTGCTGTTCTACTGATAATTCTGAAAAATGTGCTTCCGGCTGTGAAGAAGGGTGCTGTCAAAATGAAGAGCAATTTTCAAAGCTTGAGGTTAAGACACCATTTTATACATCTGGTTTTAATTTTGAAGCATCACAGCTTGTGTTGTTTGTTTCTCCATTATCTGATATAATTGAGGATTTTACAGCTGCAGAAAATAATGTGTTGTGGCAATTGGTTAGTGAGCCGCCGCCACCATTACCACTATCTTCTTTCCTTTCTAAAATTCAAGTGTATCTGAATTGATTTTGTATTTCATTTGATGGACGGGCTATAAAAACTTGTAGCCGGGTAAATGATATATGCACAATTTAAGATCACTACTATGTTATTTAATAAATATAAGCTACTAGTAACGCTAGCTTTAGTCTTATTTGCTTTACCGGCTTATACACAAAAAATTAAAGGTAAAGTAATTGAAGCAGGAAGTAATTCTGTTCCTCTGATTGGTGTCAACGTATATTGGGACGGCACCACTGAAGGAACGATTACAGATGATGAAGGAGAGTTTGAAATTAAACCGTCGAAACAATCAACAACGCTGATATTTAGTTATGTTGGTTATGAAAATGAGCGGGTAGATATCCTTAATAAGAAGTATCTGGATGTCAGGATGGAGCCGGGTGCTGATCTGGATGAAGTGACTGTTGAGCACCGGGTGAAAAGCACCAGCGTTTCAAAGCTGGATCCGATTTTTAAAGTTAATATTTCAGAGAAGGAATTAACAAAATTTGCCTGTTGTAACCTCTCCGAAAGTTTTGAGACCAATGCCTCTGTTGATGTTTCGTATGCCGATGCCGTTTCAGGTATTAAGCAGATAAAGATGTTAGGTTTGTCGGGTCGATACTCTCAGCTCATGTTGGAAAATATTCCGATTATTCGAGGAGGGGAAACTGCCTTTGGTTTGAGTTATATTCCCGGTACCTGGATGGAAAGTATTCAGGTGTCAAAAGGTACTTCGGCTGTGAAAAATGGTTATGAAAGCTTAACCGGGCAGATCAATGTGCATTATAAAAATCCGGATGGTCGTGAAAAAATGCATTTTAACGTGTATGGAAATCAGGATGGCAAAATCGAAGCGAATGCCGGTGTAAGTTTCCGAGTCAATGATAAATGGTCGTCAAACATACTGGCACATGTCAGTGGCAATGCCCGTGAGCTGGATATGAATGATGATGGTTTTCTGGATAAGCCACTGTCCAATAATGTCAACGTAATGAACCGTTGGAATTATGTGAGTGATAAGATGACAGCCAAATTAGGGCTGTCTGTTATTAACGAAAAGCGAAATGGTGGACAGCTCGGTTTTGATCATGATCAATCTCAGGATGAACAGGAAGCTTATGGAATCGGCATTGATGTAACGCGAGTGAATGCCTTTTCTAAAATCGGTTTTATATTGGATCGTCCTTCAACGAGCATAGGTTGGATATCATCGGCTAATTTTTTCAACAGGAATTCATTTTATGGCCACAATACACTGGATGTGGATCAGTTGAATTTATACACCAATCTTATTTATCAGTCTTATTTCGGAAATACAAACCACACCTATAATACGGGCGTGAGTGCGGTATATGATGATAACCGTGAGGTGTTGAATGGATTTAATGCCGGATTTGAAGAATTTGTTGTTGGAGGCTTTTTTGAGTACAATTACATTCCTTCAGATAAGTTCTCATTGTTGCTCGGAATCAGAAACGATTATAGTACGCTGCATGGAAATTTTGTTACACCGCGTATTCATACCAAATACTCTATAAATGACAATACCACCTTAAGGGCATCTGCTGGTAAAGGCTATCGAACACCAAGTATTATCAGTGAGAATACACAGTTTTTGGCTACATCAAAGCAATTTGTCATTGAGGATACAGATATTCAGGAGGAAGCCTGGAATTATGGTATTAGCCTTACGAAGGATATGAAGCTTAATAAGCGTGATGCAACTTTATCATTGGAATTTTTCAGAATAGATTTTCAAAATCAGTTGATCGTCGATCTGGATCAAAATCAGCAAGAGGTTCATTTTTATAATCTAGATGGCAAATCATATGCAAATAGCTTCCAGGTTGAAGCATTTTATGAGGCCTTCGAACGATTTGAATTAACGGCTGGTTACCGTTATAATGATGTGAAAGCCACCTTGAACAATACTTTGCAGAAAGTGCCGTATGTTAGTCGTTATAAAGCCATGATTTCGGGTCAGTATCGAACACGGATGGATAAATGGCAATTTGATATGACTTTGCAATTTCATGGTGATCAGCGCTTGCCATCTGCCACTTACAATAGTGAAGCATTGCCGGAGCAATCGGAAGAGTACATCAACCTGATTGCCCAGGTAACTAAGAATTATCGTAACTGGAGCTTTTATTTCGGAGCAGAAAACCTGACAGACTATACCCAACAAAATGCCATTGTTAATGCGGATAATCCGTTTGATGAAGGATTTGATGCAAGCCGAATATGGGGACCAATTTATGGTCGGATGTTTTACGTTGGGATTAAATACAAATTAGATCGATAACGATAGTGTCCAAAACGATTTGGTTCAACTTGTGTACGTTGGTGATTTTGACCGGCCTCAGCCGGTGAACCATAAAACAAGTTTGAATTGGCGGTTAAAAATTGATTATTGTTTGAGTCTTTTGGAGGAACGGAAAAAGACGAGTTTAATCAATTTCAGTCAATCAAATGTAGTTTTTTGAGTGAAGCGGGTGAAGCCTTGAATTTTTGCAAAGTGTGAGTGCAGAGTTAAGTTTACTTGAACTATGCCGAGCATGGCAAAAATCATACTGATAACTTTTTTCCTTAGTTTTTTAGGTCAAGCTAAAAAAGTAAGTCGGGTTTGGGCGAAGCGCCAATATTATTAGAACAGTATTGGATTGATAACCTTAAAATTGATTGTTATGAAAGCAACTTTATTAATAATCAGCTTCTTTATTTCGATTGGGATAGCAGGGCAAGATAAAAAGAGTACTGAAACGACTGTTTTTAAGGCTTCCATTCATTGTGAAAATTGCGAGGCAAAAATAATGAAGCAGATTCCTTACGAAAAAGGGGTGAAGGATGTAAAAGTGGACCTTGATAATCAGTTGGTGATAGTAGCTTATAAGAGCGCAAAGAATGATGAAGCTAATCTGGCCGGTGCCATCACGGATCTGGGTTATGAAGTTGAGGTGATTGGGCAGCCATTGCAATTCCAGGTTTATGGTAATTGTGATATGTGCAAAGAGCGGATTGAAAAGGTGATGCTGGAAACAAATGGTGTACACGCCGCTAGTTGGGATGTACAATCTAAACTATTGAATGTTGTTTATAATCGTTCATTAGTAGATAAACAGGATTTATATAATCGCATTTCATCTGTTGGACATGATACTGATTATTCCAAAGCTGACAATGATGTTTACAATGCCTTGCCCGATTGCTGCAGGTATCGGAAATAAATTGCATTAGTGCATGTATTGTTCATCATTGGTTTTTATAGAAGATTGAAGGGTCAACGTTGAAGTCAATCGCACTGAAATATATGTTTTCAAACCCCAACATCGACCTCTTAGTTGGTCAAGGTTTATCTTGGTGAAGCCTGATTTCCTGGCAATTTGTCCCGGACTTGTCAGGTTTTGGCTAAAGATTAGACTTCTATAAGCCCGGAATTGATGTTGCTAAAGGTCAATGTTGACCTTACTAAGGTATTATTCTTCATGCTTTATGAGATCAAGGTTAAGCTTCTTTGCATATATTTTGTGCTTTTGCAAGGTTGGCTTTAGGTAAAATTAAATCAAAGTTGATGCTTGTGAGCATAAAACTTTGGCCAAATGAGTGTCAATCACGATGTGTAACAAGTTAACAGTTGATTTAATAAAGCTGTAGCCTGTCAGGTTTTGCTTAAAAATTGACCTTTTATAAGCTATCGGTTTATGTTGATCAAGACCAACTTTGACCTTGTGCAGCATTTTTGTCGTGCCTTATAAAGGGTAAGGTTGAGCTTCAGGGCATAAAGCTTACCTTTTGTATTTACAACCATGCATTTATATGTGATACCTCTCGAAAAGAAGGTGAATAATACACGACTTCACCTCCTGAATTTTAGTGTGGCAAATAATAATGGTATCAAATTATTTTCTAAATTTGCGCACCCATTGGCCCCATAGTTCAATGGATAGAATGTCAGATTCCGGTTCTGATGATATGGGTT
Source organism: Saccharicrinis sp. UBA6048 (assembly GCA_002429115.1). Taxonomy (GTDB): domain Bacteria; phylum Bacteroidota; class Bacteroidia; order Bacteroidales; family Marinilabiliaceae; genus Carboxylicivirga. The sequence goes on from DIYS01000025.1 coordinate 7,175, forward strand.
CGAATCCCGTTGGGGTCACCAAAAAGCACTCAATTGAGTGCTTTTTTTGTATTGTTGATAATCCTTGTGAGACAACAACTAAAATACGGGACATAAAAAAGAAGTTGTCCAAAAACTAAGCTCGCTCATCGAGATGATTGCCGAGCGGAGCCGAGGTAGAGTTGAGATGAAATTTATATTGTTGCTGAATATCAACTGATAACCACTTTGGCTTCCCTTCGACTCCGCTCAGGGAGCTCTACTCAGTGAACGGATGCTTACAATGTTTTTGAATGCCCACATAAAAAAAGCCTGCTCAACGGCAGGCTTAATATGATTAGTTATTAACCTTCTATCTAACAAAT
>DIYS01000263.1 GCA_002429115.1 Saccharicrinis sp. UBA6048
ATGAGTTGTTTAATTTCATATATTACAAAATCAGCACCATAGTGAAGACTTTACTTGCAAGCACCAGACCCAAGGCTTTTCTTCCGGTGAGCCACATGCCCCAGACTACTGGCCAGTTAATGCTTGCATTGAATTGGGAAAGTTAAAAACGGGAGATGGTCAAGTTAGTATCAAGACATAAGAATATTGTCTTATCCTTTGCCGTTTTTCTGGTCATTCGCGATTTTAGCAAATACGTCATCAAGTGAACTTCTCTCGATGTTAATTTCCCTTAATCGCCAGTTATTTTTCACACTATGACCTACAATGTGCTCAGCCACTTCCTGACCAGCATTAAATACAATTCTGGCTTTTTTATCATCCAGAATATCGGCTTTTTCAACACCTTCTATTTTCTCCAGCTCTTCAACTGCCGGCAATGCCTCCATAGAAACTAAGATGCTATGTGGCTCGATATAATCATTGAACTGCTCCACGGTACCATCGAAAACAAGGTTACCGTTTTCGATCATCTTAATGTCGTTACACACGGCTCTCACCTCTGATAAAATGTGAGTTGAGAATATAACAGCTCTGTCCTTACCTACTTCCCTGATAATTTTTCGCACCTCGACAATCTGTACCGGATCTAGTCCGTTGGTTGGCTCATCCAACACCACCACTTTGGGGTTGTGGATAATGGCACCGGCAATTCCGGTTCGTTGCTGATAACCACCCGAAAGATTACGGATCAATCGGTTGCTAAAATGTCCTATACCTGTTTTTTCTTTTACATACTCGATGGCAGCAGGTATTTTATCCGGCTCCACACGACGAAGTAATGCACAATAATGCAAATACTCATCTACAGTATGATCTTTGTAAAGCGGTGCCTGTTGTGGCAGAAAACCAATCTGACGTTTTGCTTCAACAGGATTACTTCTGATGTTTTCACCATTAATCAGCACATCGCCCTGTGTTTGATTTAATACACCACACATGATGTTCATAATGGTTGACTTACCTGCACCGTTTGATCCTAAAAGACCTAATATTCCGTTTTTATGAATCTCGAAATTAATGTCTTTAACGGCCCAATCGGTGGAATACTTATGTGAGAGATTTTTAACACTCACAATACCTTGATCGCTCATAAGATTTTAGATTAAAGGGTACCGGATGAACAAGTAGCTCATCCGGCGATTATTGTTAATGTTGTATACCAATATTACATTGAACCGAGCTTCATTCTCTCGTTCTTTTAGTCTTATACTTCGTTGAAAAATATCGCCGTAGCTATGGCTATGTCTCAATTTTTCGCCTTGCCTAAGCCTAAAATATTCAAGACAATTTAAAGCTTAGTTCAAAATAAAATTGGTATAAATGGGTTTTATCGTTTTGGGAAACTTAATGGTTCCAGAGCATTTCCATTCAACAAGTTCTGAATAGTGCTGTAAGCCCAGGCTGACTTTTTAGAATCCTTATACTTCTCAGCCTCCTTGGCAAACTTCTGAGCCACTTTTTTAGCCTCCTCTTTCTTGCCTGCTTTATAAGAAAGGTAAGCATATGATGCTACAGATTGAAAATGTGCCGGTTCACTGTTCATGCCTTCTACATAATACTGACGAATAAAATCAGCATGTTCTGGCTTTACTTCACTAGCTTTTAAGGCTGAGAAACCAACCATAAAATCAAACTGTAATGGTACACCATACTTGTCTTTATAAGCCATCATAGCTACCACATGCTCCGATTCTTTTTGTTGAAAACGCAACTGGTCAGCATCAAATAGCTCCTTAGCCTGATCGGCATAAGTTGGAAAGTCTGCTTTGATACCTTTAAATACTTCCTCTACTGTTTTTCCACTTCTTGGCGCATCATACAACGATGAATTAATCCAACCTACTGCATTCTTATCGTCTTTCAGTAATGGGAATTTGTCCCTGTTATTCTTTACTATTTCATAAAACTTATTACCATAGCGCGATTGCCAGAAAGCTATATTTAAAGGCTTACCTTCCCAACGCTCAGCCTCTGGGTAAGAGTTGTAAAGATCCCACAGATCATCAACTGATGGAGGCATGTGCTTCTCAGCCATTCGTGCGTTAAAATAGGCTTCTAAGAATTCAGTTTTACGGTTGCCTTTTTTGTACTCTTCTTCGTACCAGGCCCAGGTTTTTTCTTCCATACCTAAAGCCAAACGCCCTAATCGTAAAAACCCTGCTTCGTCGCTGGCACCAATAGATGTTCCTTCGTAAATAGGTGTTCCTTCAGCATCGGTAAATGTTAATGTAGGAAATCCTTTTACCTCATACTGCTTAGCCAGTGCAGGCCCTTCACCTACTTCGGCATCAACCTTATAATTGATAAAGTACTTGTTGTAGAACTCACCCACAGCCGGCAATGGAAATACATTTTGTGCCATAGCCCGGCAAGGCCCACACCATTTCGTATAAAAATCTATGAAGATTTTTTTATTCTCCTTCTTGGCTTCTGCTTTACACTCTTCCCACGTGCCATGGAAAAACTCCATGCCTTGAGAAAATGCATTGAAGCTTAACAGGCCTGCCACAGCCAATACTAATAGCTTTTTCATTTTTAAATTATTTGATTATTTAACTTTGAGAATGTCCAAAAAACTTAACTTGCTCATCGAGCATAGTCGAGATGGAATTTGACTGGTATTGATTATCCAAAGGCAGTCACTTCAACTCCGCTAAGTGAACAGGTGCTTATAGCATTATTGAACATTCTCAGTTCTCTATTGTGAATTAATAAAGTTTATATTTAAACAGCCTACCTTGTTTGAGGCTGAGGCTCTTTACCTTGCTCCATCAGTTTCATATTGGCATAGCTCCACGCCATTTTTTTGCTATCATCAAAAGTATCCGTGAGCTTTGTATATTTTTTTGCCAATTCCTGTGCACCTTTTTTATCACCTGATTTGTATTGCAGATAGGCATACGAACTAATGGAGTAAAAATGTGGAGGATCCATATGAAGTCCTTCTTCATAATAAGGTAAGCAGCGTTTGGCTTGCTTTTTTGTCAGATTCTTAGCACTTGTTGCTGCTGATCCAATTGAAAAACCAGCTCCTTCAAACTCACCATATCGGTCTATATAAGCAAATATTTCTTTGATAAACTGATCGTTTTTACCACTAAAACGTAATTCATCAATACGCATATATTCAACAGCTTGCTCATATACTTTTGGGAAGTCGCGCTTTGCAATGACATGCAAATCATCGGCATTTTTTGTTTTATCCCACTTGACAAAGCTTAAAGACATGCTGATCAGTTTCACAACAAACTCATTTTCTTTCAATTCCGGAAACTTTTCTTTGTTATCCATCATGACCTGATAGAAATCGTTGCCTAACTGTGCTGACCAAAGAACTGTGTTACGGTTGTCACCTTTAAAGCGTTCAGCTTCAGGATAACTCTTCCATAATTCCATTTTTAATTGATCATTAGGTGGCATTTGTTTTGCCTGTAATTGGGCTGAAATATAACCTTCTAGAAACTCAGTTGACCGGTTGCCAGCCTTGTACTCGGCCTGATATTCTTCCCAGGTTTTTACTTTTTTGCCCAAAGCCATATTGGCCAGCTTAAGCATGCCTTCTTCATCGCCATAACCTACTGAGGTACCATTCCACAGCTCTGATTCATCCGCATTGACATAGGTAAATGTAGGATAGCCTTTTACTTTATATTTTTTGGCCAGCATAGGACCTTCACCAACTTCTGCATCAATTTTCAGGTTGATAAACTCCTTATTATATACATCTCCCACTGACTTTAATGGAAATATTTCTTTAGCGATTGACCTGCATGGCCCACACCATTTGGTATAAAAATCTATGAAAATCTTCTTGTCTTGTTTTTTTGCTTCAGCTTTTGCTTCCTCCCAAGTTCCATGAAAGAACTCAATTCCCTGCGAAAAGCTGTTAAAACTTATCAGGCTTGCCACAGCCAACAATAATAACTTTTTCATCGTTGTAGATATTTGATTATTTAACAGTTACAAGTAAGTGAATTACAACAACAAAGCAAGTTAAGAGTAAGCTAATCAAGGTTAATTAAGGTTAATGGGTTAGAAGACGGAGGACGGGAGACGGAGGACGGGAGACGGAGGACGGGAGTGACTAGCAGCTTGGTTAAGTTGTCGAATTGCTGATTTTCGGAATTGTTAATGTGGTTGGAGGATAAGGATCGCATCTTTATTTACATCCTAATTTATAAAGATGCGATCCTTAAGTGATATCTGTCTTAAGTTATTAAATCATCACGCACCTGATCAAACCTTTTTCAGGAGAAGCCAGGTAAATATTTTCATTCTTATCAACGGTCATTGGTATGTAGGCACAACCTTTCACCAATTCTTCAATCCCGTCAATCTTTTTCGCACCGTTCTCATCATAGATCTTAACACGGGTAGCATCTTTCTCTACGGTAATAATGGCACCATTAGGTAACGAAGCCACATTAACCGGGTTACAACATCCATGAAAATCGTCAATGGTTTTACCTCTTTTTCCGAAAGTAGCCACCAGGTTTCCATCAATATCAAAGATGCTGGTTCGGAAAGCAGCCAGGTTAGCTACGAAAATCTGGTTCTTGCTGTTTACATCAAAATCAAGCATTAAACAACATGGACGCAAGTTTTCAATAGAGGTCTTCTCTTCCTTTGTATTGATATCATATATTTTTATCGCACGTAAATCGTAATCTGATACCAGGATGTTTTCTTTGGTTACCTTAAGTCCAAAGATGTTTTTCACTTCAGGTAATTTAAATTTTTCCAGCTCATTACCCGCTTCATCAAACACATAACATTCAACTCCAGTGATAACTGTCTGTTCTATCATCTTACCCCTGAACTTTACCTTTTTCCTTTAGGACATTAGGAACATAGATTTTATCATCGGGACTAACAGCAATCGCATTGATCTGGCTCTTGTTTTCAAACTCGATATTTCGGATGTGCTTTCCTTCAGGAGAAATAATGCTAACCGTTCCCATAGCATCTAAAGCACAGATATTTCCGTTGGAGAAAGATGCCAGGTATTTGATATTTTTAAACTGAGAACCGTCAAATGAAGCGTCTTTTTTGTAGTTAACATCACCTGTACCTTTTACTAAATCAGCCAGGTTAACGTCGGTTTTTGCCACCTCAGAATTGTGTTTTAATAAACGTTGGATCACCGGTGTCTTTTGTATTTCTGGAGATAATCTTGCCACTTCAGCTTCCACTTCTTTTAACGATTTTCCGCCTCGCTTACCACTATTTCGGTTTCTGACAAGGATGGCTGCATAATAAGAATCAGAATGGTTATCAATAAACCACTCTTCAGCTTCCATTTTGGCAGCCCAGTTTTTTTCACGGACAACATCCGCCTTTTTTTGCAACTCTTCAAGCTTTGCCTTAGATGCCTCATCTGTTTTCGAATAGAGAGGACTCATTTCTTTGTATAAGGCATATGGATCTTCCGGATAAATTTCAAGTACCTTATCATCATATTTTTTTGAGTCATTATAAATTGAACTTCCTTCAATTACAGGATCTTTGGAGAAATCTTCATCATCCAATCTAACAAGTATTTCACCAGCTTCTACCCAGAAACTTACATAATTACCACCTCCATAAATATTATCAGATGGCACAGATATGCTTAATTCAGCAGGTTCATTTAGAGTGGTTTTATATTCAAACCTTCCATCCTGAATCTGGATGCTTGTATCCTTACGGCTCATCATAAAACCTACCTTAACGGTTCCACTATCCATTCCCGGAATGGCTACTTTAAGGTGAAGCTCATTCTTATTGATTTCCTTATTTGTATTACAGGCAAATATTATTGCTGAAACTAATACAAGGGTTAATATTTTTTTCATGATTATACTATTATTGATAACGGGATCGTATATTTTAAGTACAGTTTGATAAATAAGCTACGACCCCACTTAATGGATTCAGTTCTGCACTATGTAAATTAGAAAAATCCCCCTTCGCTACGCGCATTAACACATTGAGAAGGGGGAAGAAACTATCGTAATATGTGAATTACATATGACCTCACTATTTGGTCAATTAAATAACCACACATTTAACTAATCCTTTGCCTGGAGAAGCCAGGTAAATATTGTCTTTGCTATCAGACATCACCGGAATGTGGAAACATCCTTCTACCAACTCATCGATACCTTCAACAAACTTAGCACCTTCGCGGCTGTATACTTTAATACGTGTAGGAGCTTTTTCAACAGTGATAACAGCTCCGTTGTGCAAGCGACGTACACTTACCGGGTTACAGCAAGAGTGGAAATCATCAATACCACGGCCACGCTGTCCGAATGATACAATCTTTTTACCATCCATATTGTAACCATCTACACGGAATGAACCAAGGTTAGCTGCAAGAATTTCACCTTTCTCAGAGTCTACATCAAAGTCAAGGATTGAACAACAAGGACGTAAATCTTTAATGGTTGAAAGTAATTTACCATCTTTTGAGCTATAAATACCTAATGCTCCTTTACCTACATCAGATACCAATAACTTATCTTTAAAGATACGAGCACCAGTTGCATACTCACGATCTTCTAACAGATATTCGTTCTGCTTCTCGCCATTAGTATTGAATACGTAACATTTAGCACCAACCTTCTCCATATAGGTAGATACCTTACCTCTAAACTTAGTCTTCTTCTCTTTCAAAAGAGTTGTTAACACGTAAATGTTATTGTTAGCATCAGCAGCAATACAAGATGCCAGGCCTTCAGCTTCCACTTTAAATCGGCTCACCTCATCTCCATCAGGGTTGATGATTTGTATATTAAAAGCTTTTGGCTCTTCTTTCTTATCGCCCATACCATGCGAATTATAATCATCATGGATACCAAACTCAGTTGATAAAGCCACCAGGTTATCATTATTCAATACCGCCAGATATTTCACATTAGTGTGAACTGCACCTTTGTATGAATTATCAACTTTGTATTTCACATCATGCGCATTAGCCACAAACTTATCTAATCCTGCTTCTGTTTCGAGCATGTTGTTAAGCATGTTAAACATTTTAGCAACAAAAGGGTGCTGACGAATAGACTGATCAATTGGCTCGGCCCATTTAGCTAAAGCCTGTGCACTTTGTCCACCTGTTTTAGATGTTAAACGCACCCAAACAATTTGTGCTACATAAGGATCTTTGGAATTTAAACGGATGTACTCTTTGTAAAAATCCTCTAGTTTATTATTATAAGCTTTCTCTTCCTCTTCAATCTTCTTCTTTTCTTCATCAGTTTTAGCCTGATAAATGCGGGAACTGAAACTATATGGATCCCCGTTCTCATCGTAAAACTTTCTTACAGCTTTACCATAACGCTGCGAACCATCTTCAACAAGACCTCCGGTAACCGTATATGCACGTTCACCTTTTTTACCTTTAATGGTCATATTGGCATTTTCGGCATAAAAGCGGGCAAACCACCCTTCCATTCTTTCACCAATGTTTAAGCTAACCTCTGTTGGTACAGGAAAATCATAGTTGAAAGTAAACTGTCCATCTTTAATCTCAGCTTTGGCCAAAATTGTTGGATTACCATCGACATAAGCTTCCATTTCTACAGTGCCAGTTGTGAAACCTTCAACAGTACCTGTTAGGTTAAATCCGCCCTGTTTCTGCTCTTTTTCTTTTTTAGAGCCAGAACCACAAGCGCTCATTACTAAAACGATAGCGACTAAACTTAGTGCCTTTGCTAATCGCTCGACTAATTTAAAGTTGTTCATTTTTGTCTGTCTTTATCTTAATTATTTAACTCTACTAATTAAATATGAATAATACTTAAATCCAGTTAATATTTAGCCAATCAAGGTTAATTAAGGTTAATAATTAAGCTATTAGCCGCTAGTTACTAGCAAATAGCCATATACAAATTGGTTATTTATATCTCACAGATATTGGCAATTTGATTAGTTAGTATCTGGTGAACCTCGTCAGTTCAATGCATCTCCACCCTCTAAAACTCATCATACTCCAGCATTATCAGCCATCTGCTAATAACTAACATACAACTCTTCCAGAACATCCATTAGTTTCTCTGCCTGAATATTATTCTTGACAATGGTGCCATTTTTATCCAACAGAAAGTTATCAGGTACCTGCTTGATACAATAAGCTTTTGATATTGAGCTTTCGTAAGCTTTCAATTCAGATAGATTTATAAATTCCTTAAGATCATCCTGCTCTATTGCTTTGATCCATGATTCAACATTTGTATCAAACGATAGGTTGACAATTTTAAAGCCTTGATTCTTATATTTATCAAACACCTTTTTGAAATAAAGATATTCTTCGCGACTAGGTCCACACCATGATGCCCAGCAATTAACCAGTAAATAACCATCGCCATAATAGTCCGACAATCTGGCTCTTATGTTATCAGGTCTATAACCCATATACTGAATAAAGGGCGTTCCTTCCTGCCTTAAATAAGTGGCATTGGTAAAACTTTGAAGTTTATCAAACTCAGGTTGTCCATTAAATGAAGGGCTTAATAATTCTACAATCTCCTCGAGCATATCAGCAGAGCCATAACCGGTATTAAGATACTTAAGCAGATAGTTCGTTCCCATTAAAGATACTGGGTGGTTTGGGTATTCTTTTACAAGCGTTAGTGCATGATTGATTAAGTGTTCTTGTGTCTCTGGTTTCAATTCGCAGTTGCTACGTTGATAACATTGATCGATGATTTGTTGATAACGTTTATATAATAAGTGAGATGATGATCCACTCACAATATCTTTCTCATCATTACTTCCATTTAACGCGGATGTGTATTGTATTTTTGAATTTTCAACAACCAAATGTCCGTTAAACGAAATAAAATCTTCGGTATAGAAATCAAGTTCAACGGGCTCTTCAACCTTTCCACGCAAGGTAAATCGTTCGTTCTTCACATAAAACGAATCTTTCTGTGTTAAAGTCAATGAATGAAAGTCACGATCGAAATACAAGTATTGATCAGGTAAACCTTTGATATGCCCATGAATTATAAAACCGCCTTCGGGTTGGGGATGTGAGCACGACAAGAAACCAATAACGAGCACTATTAAAGATAAATACCTCATTATAATTGGTTTTAGGGTAATAAAACAGAAAAGAGAAAAAATCCCTCCCATATGGGAGGGATTGAGTTTTATTAAGAGCGTTTATTGCTCACGTGGATTTTGTTTTATTTGTCCATTACTGGTTTGAATAACTTTCTCACCAATTGGCATTGCCCAATTAATGCTATTAGCAGACCAAGTAACCGATTTTTGTGGATTTCCATCCTCATAATCCCATTCGCGTGTGAATGAAATTCCTGCATTCTCAACAGCATTGAGTCGTTTAATATCAAAGAAACGCATTCCGAAAATATGAAACTCAAGACGTCTTTCATTTACTACAAAGTCAACAGCTTCTTCTTCTGTAGTAAAATCTTCGGTATAAGATGCTATAAATGCTGCCTCATCAAACACTGGATTATCAGGATCTGTATCATCAATAAAAGGCTTCCTATCAAATCGTTTCGATCTTAAGGTATTAATAACTTCCTCTGCTCCATTAAAATCACCTGTGCGTGCCAAGCATTCTGCTTTAATCAATAACAACTCAGGAACAGTAACACCAATAATTTCTGCAAAATTTCGATACGATGTCAAACCAACGATGTAATTACCCTCACTTGGATTATCGGGAATTTCTGTCAAACGTAAATCATTTGCTGGTTTATCAAATGCAGCGATTAAACCAGGTGAAAAACGACCAATTCCTTTATAATTTGGCCAAGAACCAATTGAAGAATAACTTAACTCCTTGAATAGCAAATACTCTGGATTATCTGCTCCCTTAGGAGGTGCACCTGATAAGGAATTATAATCAATTAAAGTTGAGTTATAAGCCAGAGCTTTATTTGCATAAGCTAACGCACTTTCTTCACCAGTATAATTACCCATGTGAAGATAAACACGTGCTAACAATGATTCAGCGGCTGATTTATTAACTCGGTCGATGAAAGGTCGATCTACCATCAACATTGGGATTGCTTCTTTCAAATCCTTAACTATAAAGTCATATACTTCAGTTACTGAAGCTCTTTGTAATGAAACATTTTGATCTGCATAAGTTAAGACAATTGGTACACCCGATCCTTCTTCCGCGGCCTGAGGTAAATTATAATGAACCGCATAGAAATTTACTAATCTGAAATAAGCATGTGCTCTGTGCACTAAAGCTTCTGCAATATATTGGTTCTTTGTCGCCTCATCACCTTCGATATCAGGTGTTATTTCCAGAATATAATTACAATTTGAAATACAAGCATATGGACTATCCCAACCTCTATCATCATCGCTTGAAAGGTAGAAACGATCTTCAAGACGATACATCGCTGCCTGATAACGTTGCCAACTTGAAGCTTCCAGACCTTGAATATCTTCATCCATCAATTCTATATTGTCATTTATTAGTAACGACATAGTATTGCTGTTTCCGTATGATCCAGAAAAACGCATGGCATAATCCAGTAAAGCATTAACATCTTCAAGTGTTTCAGCAATAGCCTGTCCTTTGGGCTGAATATTCACATAGTCATCACATGAAGCGAACAAGACAGCCATCAATAGTATAAATATATTTAATTTCTTCATTGTTCTATTTTTTAAAATTCAAATCTTGCTCCTACTACAAATGATACTGGTACTTTTACACCCGGACGATACGCACTGGCAAAATTTCCACCAAACGTAATAGCTCTTCCAGAAAATGGTACCGAATCAGGATCAATATCTTTATCATTAGCTGACCAAAGAATTCCTAGGTCACGAACCTGGAACATTACACTTGCTCTTTTCATTCCTATTTTACTTATTAAATCACTACTTAATTGGTAGTTAAGTGTAATATCCTTTAATCGTATATGAGAAGCATCTTGTAACCCAACGTTAGACAAGGTGTACGCACTTCTTCTATCATAACTACTCGCTTCACCTGCATCACGTGGAACAGCAGGAATATCTGTATTAGTATTTTCTGGAGTCCATGCATTTGCAACATCTTTGTGGTGGGCTCTTGTATCACTGAAACTAGTATAGACAGCATACTTTGCATCCAGATTTTCCTCAAATACATGACCAAACTTATAAGTTATCAATGAAGACAAAGTAAAGTTCTTATAAGTAAATACATTTGTTAATCCACCGAACACAGGAGCAATAAAAGGCTTACTTATTGACATATCTTCCTGAGTCAACTCCTGGAATGCTGCATCTTTATAAGAGATTATTTCTCTATCCTTATTATACACTTGTGGATCACCATTTTCATCTAATCCAGCCCAATCGTAATAGGCACGTACACTAACATCTTCTCCAATTACTTTTGAACGACCTGAGCTAGTATCATAATAATAACCAGAACCGTCAGTTGGCGCTCTGTCACCATACTTCAACACTTCATTTTTATTGTATGAGAAATTAACTTTCGCTCTCCAGTTAAAGTCAGATTTATCCATAATATCGCCTTCCAAAGAGACTTCGATACCTTTGTTGGAGATCTTTCCATCGTTTGACATTACTTTGCCCAAACCAAATGATGAGTTTACTTCCTGACTTACTAACAGGTCTGATGATTGCTTATCATATACATCAATAGATCCCATAATTCGATTTAAGAAACCAAAATCAACACCTAAGTTAGTTGTAATTGTTTGTTCCGGCGCCAAGTTTGGATTACCAGCACTAATAATGCTTGCATATTGTCTGTTTGACAACCAATCACCACGCGAACTATATCCAATAACCGTTTCCGTGGTTAATCCACGACGCATATTACCATTAACACCATACGATGCTCTTAATTTTAATACATCCAGCCAGCTTACGGCTAAGAAATCTTCCTTAGCTGCATTCCATGAACCACTTAATGCCCAATAGATATTCTTAGCTAATCGCTCATTTATACCAAATGCAGTACCTTGTGCAACTTTGTACGATCCTTCAATGTTGTATTTAGCCTTATAACTATAGCCAATATTTGAGAATGTTGCAATTGTTCTTGTAACTTCACCTGGTGTAAAGAAATTCATATTTGAGAAAGAACCATAACCTAAATAAGGTTCTTTAACAACAAGATCATATTGTCCTGTATTTTCATCCAAGATGTACTCGTCAATTGTAATATTTCCATTATCATCTGACCATTGGTTGTGATCAAAAGTTACATCATACAAACCTGTTTTATCACTATAACCAACAAACTTCTGCTGATTTGATGAGTATTCACTCTCTGTTGCCTCCATACCAAATACTCCTGATATTACATGGTCACTAGCAAATACTTTGTTGAAATTCAGACTACCACGAATCACACTATTGTCATTAACAGTACGATTCTTCTCCAGATATGCTCCATATGGAACGGCTCTCTCAACTCCAGAACCGCCACCCATATCTGGTGTTAAAATGAACCTATTATGACTTATTCTCATGTCATACAAGCCCATTGGCTTATGGTTACGTACATTGGTTTCTATTCTATTAAACTGATATTTAAAATCAGCTGTTAACCAATTTGTAATTTTGTAGTTTAGACCTGCAGCCATTCTTAAGTTATTAGTCTTGGTCACATTGTCACGGTAATTCAAATCAGTGATTGGACTATAATCAATAGGATCAAACCCCAATCCAAGAAATTCATCTTTATACGGTGCATAAACATCTTTAAGTGGTAATGGACTACCATCTTCACCAACAAGGGTATCATAACGTTTAATCCAGTTATACCCTGTATATAGGTCATTCACACCAAAACCATTCCTATTCTCATCACTTGTTGCCAGACTCACATCAAATAATGCTGATAAACGATCGGTAACCTGCACATCAGTAGTTAATGATAAGTTCAATCGTTCGAAATCATCACCAACACGTGTTTTTTCTTCTTTGATATGTGAAGCCGTAAAATTGTAATTGATGAATTTAGATCCTCCTCGAATACTTAATGAATTATTCATCGAAAAACCATTCCTTAACAGCTTATCCTGGAATTGATCCAATACGTCATTTTGTGCTAATTGTGCTAAACGCGCATCTCGTTGTGCCTCATCTTGAGCAGTTTGACCACTTGCATAAAAATCAGCCCAAATTGTATCAAAACTGTCTAATCCGGTATATTTATACCCATAATTTTCTTCCAGAGGCCAAGGATAAGGTCCCCAGGCAGGATCCCACCATACAGGTACTTCTTCCTTAAAATTAATGGCTTGATAGGCTGCATTTGTAGTAGGATTATACATCATATAATCATTACGCATAGCAATCTCATCAGCAGAACTGGCGAATCCAAAATCATCAAGTTTTTGCTTGGTTCCAAACGTCCAGTTTGTTGAAAATGATACAGTAGGTTTTCCTTCTCCTCCACGTTTAGTTGTAATTACTATTACACCATTTGATGCTCGTAATCCCCATAAAGCAGTTGCTGCAGCATCCTTTAACACATCAATCGACTCAATGGTTGCCTGATCAATATCGTTAAAAGGACCATCGTATGGGAAACCATCCACCACAATAAGTGGCTGACGGTTAGCTGAATTTGTCGCTTGCATTTTGGGATCGAACAATTCACCTTCCTGATCAAATGTGCTGATACCACGCAATACCAATTCTAATGATTCTTCTCCACCATCTCTTGTCACAGCGTTAATATTAAGTCCAGTAGCCAAACCTTCCATACGATCATCAAGATTTACAGTTACCTGGCGATCAATACTTTCAGCTGTTACTTTTGCTGTTGCCGAAGTTGCACGTACTTTACTTACTTTAGTATAACCCGTAACAACTACTTCGTCAAGATTTTCCATATCAGATACCATCACAATATCAATGACTGTGCGACCTTCGATTGGAATTTCCTGGGTTGCATAACCCAAACTTGAAACTTCAAGCGTTACACCTTCTTCTATTGGTGCTTCTAAAATATACTTTCCGTCAACAGCCGATACACACCCATAGGTAGTACCTTTAAAACAAACAGCCGCAAATGGTAATGGCTCTCCATTCTCATCTTTAACGGTACCTGTAATTGTGATTTTCTTTTCTTCCTGCTGCTCTTCAATAACGACAGGAGCTGGCTCCTCAATCTTACGCTTAATAACGTAAACACCATTTTTAAGCTCGTATTCCAGACCTTTATCGGCAAGAATTACGTTTAAGATTTCTTCTATGTTGCCCTCAGCATTTACTTCAAGGTTAGAAAAAGATTCAACATCTTCATTACTAAAAGCAAATACAAAGTCTGTCTGCGATTGAATTTTCCAGAAAAGATCAGCCAGAGTTATATCACTCTCATTTACAGAAACTTTACTTCCCTGAGAATAAACACCTGCAGATACCTGCAACATCCCAATTAATAAAAACATAACAGACAGTTTCATAATCCTGTACAGTTTTGTCATCTTTCTTCCCTCAAGAAAGATGGGTTCTCGATTTTTCTTCATACTTTTGATATTGATTATTTAACGAATGAGCTGAGTGCCAATCAGCTTGTAATTTGCAGGGGATAGTGCCAATATCCCCTGTTTCTTTCACTTCTTTTTGTAGATTTCTGTTTCTTTAATTTATAGATTTAATTACAATATTATTTTCAAAAATTTCAAACTTAACTTTATTGGTTGCCTCCAATACTTCCAGCATTTCTTCAATTGAGTCGTAGCGGTTAGTGGATAAGGAAAATCGTTTAAATTTCATGCTTTCGTTCTGATAAAATACGTTAAGCTGATACCAGCGTGCCATATCGTTCAGGATACTTTCAAGCTTAGAATTATTATATACAAATTTTCTATCTTTCCATGCTGCATAAATGCTAGCATTTACAGGTTCAACTGCTAACTCATCAGTACTATGACTGATTATAGCTTGCTCATCAGGAGATAATATAACACTTTTCTGATCAGTTTTCAAGGCCACGCTACCTTCAATTAATGTAACGGCATCAGCTTCTTCATCTTTGTAGCAACGAACATTAAAGGCTGTACCTAATACTTCAACCTTTCTATTATCAAAATGCACATAAAATGGGCGGTTTTTATCTTTTGCCACTTCAAAGTAAACCTCTCCCTGAACATAGACTTCCCTTGTGTTTCCTAAAAAGCGCTCTGGATATCGTAGCTGAGAAGCGGCGTTTAACCACACCTTTGTTCCATCCTCTAAAGTAAGACTAAACTCTCGCCCTCGAGAAGTGATCATCGTATTATATCTTAATTCTTTATCCAACTTATTTTTGTTGGCAGTATAATCAGCCGCCAATGAGTCTAAGTCTATGGATGTTCCTGATTTACGAATATTAATCAGTGTGTCTGCATTTGCAACTTCCAAGGTACTTCCATCATGCAAGGTCAAAACAGCTTTATTCTCACCTGGCTTTATTTCATAAACCTTAGCATAATCTTTGCGTTTACTGACATCATCTGTTAATTGATACACACTAATAAACAACACCAATGGAACCAAAACTGCAGCTGCATAAGTTACCCAGTTTTTAATGGTCCGCTTTGGGCGAATTTGTTGTTCAATATTATCCCACGCTTCTGATACTTTAAACTTATCTAACAAATTTGTCTGATCAATCAAATTCTGCTTTTCAGTAATCTCATTAAAGAGCTTTTTATTTCGTGGCGTTTCAAGCCACTTGTCGAGCATTACCCGCTCGGCATCATTAAGTGTTCCCTTAAGGAACCGGGTTATTAGATCAGATATATTTTTATTGTTGGTAAACATTTCTTTTTCCTTATTTGCAACCATAACACCATGGGGTATAATGTGGGTGACACCTAAATTAACTTTTTTTTAACCTAAATTCACCTTAACCATATAAAATCCTGATAGCCTGCTATTTAGATAAGTTTATTTTTTAGAAAAAATTTGATAAAATGTTGTTTTTCAAATTTTGTAAGTCATAAGGTTAGCATTCATCAGGTAGGAAATCAGTATTCTTTTGAAGTTGAAAAATTGAGCGATCACTTCATATTTCTATGGATATGGCTATTGATTTACTACAAATTCTTTCCCTATTGCCTTCGGCAAGTTACTTTGTGCTCGAGGTCAAACGCTAGCCAATAAGAACAATTAATACCCAATGTAAGCCTCCAAGCTTTTCTCTGAGAATTTTGTAAGCACGTTTTTTAAGAGTTTTGACAGTGTTGACTGACACTTCTAATTCATCAGCAATTTCATTATTGGTCAAACCATTCATTGAGCCAATTACAACTTCGCGAGCCTGGGGCGACAGATCCTCTAAAGCCTTATGAACTTGGGCATATACCAATGCTTCTATTTCTCGTTCATCAGCATAATCCTGAGATTGCACTTCGGCCAGTTCTTCTTTATTACGGGCTTTAACTTTTTCATGACGAATAATGTTCAGACAACTATTCCGAACCGAGGTAAATAGAAAGCTTCTGAGATTGCTTTCCTGATCATGATCTTGTCGGTTGTTCCACACTTTCAACATGATCTCCTGAACCACATCAGCACTTGCATCAGCATCTTCCAGATACTTGTATGCGAAGGCACACAAAGGTGTATAGAACTCCTCAAAAATGGTTCTAAAAGCCTTTCTGCTGCCATTATGCATTTTTTGTACTGCTTCTGTAATATAGCTCACGGGTAATGAATTATTCTTCAAAAGAAAGAAAATGTTTCGGCTTGTACAAATTAAATACCATGTGCAGCTGATTGACTTATAAATATTTAATCAAGTTTACTCACTAATTCACAACTTCTTAGTGTTAAAAAATGTAAACGTAAATCTATACAAGAATTGTTTCAAATTCCATAAAAATAATATTCAAGCTATAATGATAAACTATATAGAATGTTTAAAACCTCTTTTTGAATTTCAGCTTATCAATTTCTCTTCTTTTCCATTAGATTCTGTAATATGTATTGCTTGTTCAGTAATAGATATACGTGAACTTGATGTATTGTGCATACTTTTGTATTATTAAATCAAAACACATTGATTATGAATAAAGTAATATTAATCACCGGTGCTTCGGCAGGTATTGGAAAGGCAACCGCAAAACAATTAATCAGTGAAGGGCACATTGTATATTGTGCAGCCCGCCGAACACAAAATATGCAGGATTTAGTTGATATAGGTGGACATGCCATTAAAATGGATGTTACAAAATCAGATGATGTAAGAAACGGAGTTAAGAAAATTCTGGATGAACAAAAGCGTATCGACGCACTTGTTAATAACGCCGGATACTCTGTATATGGTGCAGTTGAAGATGTTAGTATGGAAGATGCCCGCCGTCAATTTGATGTCAATATTTTTGGCTTAGCTGAACTGACTCAATTAGTATTACCACAAATGCGTCAACAAAATTCAGGACACATCATTAACATCAGTTCTATAGGTGGTAAAATATACTTTCCGCTGGGTGCATGGTATCATGCTACTAAACATGCGTTGGAAGGTTGGAGCGACTGTCTGCGACTGGAAACAAAAGACTTTGGAATCAAAGTATCCATTATCGAACCGGGCGCGATTCAAACGGAATTCGGTGATGTGATGAACCAACCTATGCTTGATCGATCAAAAGGTGGCGTTTACGAAAAGATGGCACATGCTGTTATTAAAGCATCCTCTGGCGCTTATGACGGATCAGCCTCCACTTCTCCAGATATTATTGCACATACAATCTCAAAAGCAATTGCCAGTAAAAATCCGAAAACACGTTATGCAGCCGGAAAAATGGCTAAATTAACATTATTTGCACGCAAGTGGCTTAGTGATAAAGCTTTTGATAATTTTGCACTAACACAAATAAGAAAAATGGCAAAATAATCTGATCCTCAACTACCTAAGTAAAATCAAAGCATTAATAAACCATTTTGACTATATAAAATGAAGGTAATTATTACAGGGTCAACCGGCATGGTGGGAAAAGGAGCTCTTTTAGAGTGCCTTGACAATAATATAATTGAGGAGGTTTTGGTTATCAATCGCCATTCCATTGGTATTAAGCATCCCAAACTAAATGAAATCATACATCGTGATTTAAAAGATTTATCATCAATCAAACACCAGCTGGCCGGTTACGATGCCTGTTTCCATTGTATGGGAATCTCAGCACTTGGATTATGCGAAGCTGCTTATACCGAAATAACTTATACTATGAGCCATGAGTTGGCCAATACACTTTTTGATTTAAATCCACAAATGGTGTTCATTTATATTTCAGGAGCAGGCACCGATAGTTCTGAGAAAGGCCGTTTAATGTGGGCACGCATTAAAGGGAAAACAGAAAACATGATTTTGAACAAAGGATTTAAAGATGCCTATGCTTTCAGACCTGGCGCTATTTTACCCGAAAAAGGAATAAGGTCACGAACTGGTTGGTATAATACCTTCTATGCTATTGCCCGCCCTTTCTTTCCTTTATTAAGAAAAATGAAATCGGTTACCACAACCACAAAACTTGGTCGGGCGATGATCCACATTATTAATCATCCAACAGATCAAAAAGTACTTGAAAATACCGATATTAATCGACTTATTTCTAATGTTTAATTTGAAACGTCATGAAAGATATCTTCCGCATTAATAGCATTTCTGAGATGCATGAACAACTTAATCTTGAGAAACCGATGCATCCATTGGTATCCATCTACAAGCATGATAATATAAAACCAAATATAGAGCTGGCGGGTACTCCTATTTCGATAGATCTTTACCAGGTAATGTTTAAAATGTGCTCTCCCGGCACAATAACCTATGGCCGAAACCACTACGATTATCAGGAAGGAACACTTATATTTATGGCTCCCGGACAAGTCGTTACCTATGACAATATTGAGGAAGTTGATATGACTGGTGGGTGGTCGCTGAATTTTCACCCTGATTTAATACGCCGCTCAAACCTGGGCAAACACATCGATAACTACAGCTTCTTTTCATACGAGGTTACCGAAGCGCTGCATCTATCTGATCAGGAAAAAAAGACCATTGCAGAGATTCGTGATAAAATCATCCACGAATACAGTATGAATATTGACAAGCACAGCCAAAAGCTGATCGTTTCTAATATTGAGTTAATGCTGGACTATTGCACACGCTTTTACGACCGTCAGTTTTATACTCGCGAGAACCTTAATAAAGACATCATTTCAAAATTTGAAACGGTACTGAAGAATTACTACAACGCAGGTAAACCAATGGAAACAGGTGTACCTTCAGTTAAATATTGTGGTTCAGAATTGAATTTGTCGCCCAACTACCTGAGTGATTTACTTAAAAAAGAGACCGGACGAAATGCCCAGGAACACATTCATCATTTCATTGTTGACCGAGCTAAAACGACTTTGCTCAATTCATCCGATTCTGTCAGCCAGATTGCGTATTCGTTGGGCTTTGAATACCCACAACACTTTAGTAAAGTCTTTAAGAAGAAAACCGGTATCAGTCCGGCCGAATACAGAAAGGTGAACTAATATTAAACCTTCTTGTTGAGCACACAACATACTTCAGTGCCTTTACCAACAGTACTGCTAACACGCATGTATCCGCCTATGGTGCAAATCAACTCTTTACACAGAAACAAGCCCAGTCCTGTACTTGTTTCTCCATTTGTACCACTGGTAAACTTACCTATGCCCTGTTGTTCATTTATAGCCTTTACCTGTTCAGATGACATCCCCATGCCATTATCCTGAACAGTTATGGTTAACCGATCGCCAGATTCAAACCATCTGATTGCAATGGTCTGTCCGTTGTTGCTAAATTTAATGGCATTACTTACCAGGTTGCGCATCAGTACTAAAAGAATGTTTTTATCACTTACCAATGTCAGATCATCGCCTTCGAAGCTTAGTGTTATGTTCTTTAATTTGCTTACTGATTGAAACCAATATGCAGTCTCCTCCATGATATTATTAATGGATATCTCCTGATAATCAAGCTTAAGATTTCCATGTACTTTTTTAAACCACAACAATGTATTGTCGATAAAAGAAAGCATCATATTTGATGATTCACCAATGGCATGTACCATTTGCAAATCAGTATCATCCTTAATTGTTGGTGACATTTCCATTAACGACGACATACTTATGATACTGCTCAAAGGTGATTTTAAATCGTGGCTTAACACCGAAATCAGTTTGCTTTTGACATTATTGGCATCCACCAAATCCTGGTTACTCAGCTTAAGCTGCAAATTGGTAGCAGCCAGCATATTCTTTTTCTGCCGATAATTTAAAAACACAATAAAGACAACAATAGCTATTACAGCTAACAGAACTGCAATTAAAACTATAATGAATGATGACTGCCTTTCATTTTTTAGTTCTGAAGCCAGAAGTTTACTTTTCGTTTTGTGCAACTCAGTTTCTTTTTCATGCTTCAATATCTCAAATGACTTTTGTAGAAAAGCCATTTCTTCAACCTTTTTGATATCATATATGCTATCCTGGATATGGTATGCTTTTGATGAATATTCATATGCATCCTGCCAGTTTTTAAATTGAGCTTCCTGTTCTGATAACAAAACTAACGCATCCAGCTTTCTATCAACCAAATTAAACCTATCTGATACTTCTCTTGCTGTATCAAGAAAGCTAACAGCTTTGGCTTCTTGTTTTACTGATTGGAAATATCTGGCATTAGCTATTAAATAACCTACATGCAATCTGGGGTATTTCTCAATATCACACTCTTTATGAGCTAAACTAAGGTAATAATTGGCTGAATCTGTCTGGTTAATATTCAGTAAGTAACCTGCTTTATTACAACGTGCTTCAGTCAATTGCTTGATATTACCAACGCTTTTGTAATATTTTATTGCGGCATTGATAAATATTAATGCAGAATCAGTATGATTCAGATCAGCATATGCAATAGCCTTATTGTTCATGATATTACCTAACATTGTATCATCGTAAACCTGTACTGCCAAAGTATATGCTTCATTATAATATTTC
>DIYS01000029.1 GCA_002429115.1 Saccharicrinis sp. UBA6048
ACGTTATTGTGGAGACGGATACTAAAATAGTTAATCAGAAAAAGCTGTTCATGGTAAAAAATGGCTATATTCACTCTGATTTTTAACCATATCTCAAATTAAATGCAACCTGTTATTGTTGGGGAATACTATCTAATGGGGCAGACACTTAAATCGGTTAATTATTTTAATACCGAAGTTGATAGTGTTTGTACATGTGTATATGAGGTTGTAAGGTTCGAAAATTCACATCTGATCTTTTGGCAAGATCACTATTCCCGATTAGAAAATAGCTTAAAAATTGCTGGTCAAGACTATCCTTTAAAGTTCAACCAGATAACTTCTAAAATTAAGTTACTGATTGCGGCCAATAAGCTCACAGAAGGCCTGGTAAAGATTGATCTGTATTTTCATCCTAAAGGTGAAGTATTATTTAAAGCTTATTTGACGCCTTTAAAAGTCACAACGCAAGACCAGCAAACCAATGGCATAAGGTGCAGTTTGCAGTTTTCACAGCGTCATCACCCTGAAGCCAAAATTTACAACAAAGATGTCAGAGGCAAGGCTAATACTATAATCGATCAAAGCCAGGTGTACGAAACAATACTTGTTAATCAGGAAAATTATCTGACAGAAGGTAGTCGATCAAATGTGTTCTTTATTAAAGACCATAAGCTTATCACTGCAGATGACTCCCTTGTTTTACCCGGAATTATTAGAAGCAAGATAATTACACTGGCTCGCGATAATAGTTATGAAATTATTTTTAGAGCGGTAAGTGTGGAAGAAATCATTGAAATGGAGGCAGTTTTTATAACAGGCACCTCTCCTCGCCTGCTTCCGGTTAAAAGTATTGATAAGCACAATTTTAATGTTAATCATCCTATTATGATCCAATTAAAGCTCGACTTGGCTAAATTGATAGAGGATCAGGTAAACAACAAAAATTAAGTCAATTACCTATTTATTTACGCAATTTAGATCTCCCTGAATATAGGGATAGAAATACTATCTTTGTTGACAACCTTTCTCCAAATACTGTTTTGTGGTATTTTTTCTATTGCCATAAGCAACCATTGATAAAAACATTAGTCTATTAATAGGACGCGAGGGGACAAATGCGTCAAAAGGTGATTAAAACATGAAGCAATTATTAGTTGTAAGCAAATGCGAGCTATTAGTGCTATCATGCAATTAAGTTGTAGATTTTCAATTAGAGAAGAAATGAGAAAGGTATTTTTAATCGGGTTATTATTACCATTATTGGTGAGTTGTATGGATGATGATTTTGTTGATTACGCAGCGCGTGATGAACAACTTATCAGTGAATATTTAGAAGAAAATAATATAACTGCAGAACGTGATGCTTCAGGCGTATATTATCAGATTATAACTAAGGGAGATGGAGATCCAATTGGTGTTGATCATTCACAGGATGACGTGGTTACATTTTCGTTTGTGGGCAGTACACTTGATGGAAAGGATTTTGCTGATTCAGAAGGTAAAAATATGACTTCCAACTTGAGTACCTTGTTTTATGGATTTCAGATCGGGCTTTCAAAAATCAATCGACTTGGTGAAGTTAAAGTGTTTATTCCTTCACAATTATGCGTAAATCCTTATGGCTATTTATGTGGACCGCAAAATACTGTGATGATTTACAATCTTAAAGTAGATCGTGATCAGGCCGATATCGACAATGATATTATAGCATCTTATCTTGCAGAAAATCAAATAGAAGCGACAAAGGATGAAAGTGGTTTGTATTATACAATTGATGACGAAGGTGAAGGAGAAAGCGTTATAACAGACTACTCTAAAATTAATGTTAGTTATGTGGGCACATTCTTAAATGGAACTGAGTTTGACAAAGGTGTAACAGTGGATAAGTATGGTAATTATATGCCATTGAATAAATTGATTGAGGCTTGGCGAATTGGATTACCAAAACTTAAAAAAGGTGGTAGTGCTACTTTCTATTGTCCATCGCAACTTGCATACGGAAGCAGTGATAAACATGATAATGACGGTAATGTCACAATTCCAGGAAATAGTATTTTAATATTTAAAGTTGATGTTATCGATTTTAAATAATCAAAACCAAAACTTCTTACATAGCTCTGATTTCATTGAAGTCAGGGCTTTTTTGTATCTTGAAATCTTAAATTGAATAAACAAACTAACCAAAATACATTAGCTCAATGGAGATTAATAAAGCAGAAATTACCCAACTGATTAATAAGCAAATTGCTACGATTGAACGAAAGATCAATTCGTTAAAAGAACTAACCCAGGCCATAGCTCCTGATGATGCAATTGGACGGGTAAGTCGTATGGATGCCATTAATAATAAAAGTGTCAATGAAGCAGCCTTAAGGCAGTCGAAGGATAAACTTCAAAAATTGCAAGAAGCATTGGAGCGAATAAACGAACCGGATTTTGGTATCTGTATGAAATGTAAAGGGGCTATTCAGCCTGGTAGGCTTGCTTTGATGCCCGAAAGCAGGATGTGTATGAAATGTGCAAGATAAGGCAAAAAAATAGGGTTAATTAAATTGAACTAACCCTATATTATCTAGTAAACTATAATTCTTATCCAAGATATGATTTAAGCAATTTACTTCTTGATGTATGTCTCAAACGGCGAATTGCTTTTTCTTTAATTTGACGAACACGCTCACGTGTAAGTCCAAAGCGCTCTCCAATTTCTTCTAAAGTCATTTCCTGACATCCGATACCGAAGAACAACTTAATTATATCGCTCTCACGCTCTGTCAATGTAGCTAGTGCACGCTCAATCTCTCTTGCCAAAGACTCATTGATTAATGACTTATCAGCATTTGGAGAATCACTATTCACTAGTACGTCTAACAGGCTATTATCCTCACCTTCAACAAATGGCGCATCAACAGAAATATGACGACCAGAAACACGCATCGTATCAGCAACTTTATCCGCAGGTAATTCTAATTTATCTGCTAATTCTTCTGGTGACGGTTTACGCTCATTTTCCTGCTCAAATTTTGAGTAGGCCTTGTTAATTTTATTTAACGATCCAACCTGGTTAAGCGGTAGCCTTACAATACGCGATTGCTCAGCCAAAGCTTGCAAGATAGACTGTCTGATCCACCAAACGGCATAAGAAATGAATTTAAATCCTCTGGTTTCATCAAATTTTTCAGCTGCCTTAATCAGTCCAAGGTTTCCTTCATTAATTAAATCAGGTAAGCTTAATCCTTGATTCTGATATTGTTTAGCAACCGATACAACAAAACGAAGGTTAGCTCTGGTTAACTTTTCCAAAGCAATTTGATCCCCTTTCTTAATTCGCTGCGCCAATTCTACTTCTTCTTCAACAGAAATTAGTTCTTCACGACCAATTTCCTGAAGGTATTTATCAAGAGAAGCGCTTTCGCGGTTAGTAATCGACTTAGTTATCTTGAGTTGTCTCATATTCCTTAAAAAAAATCCGGCACAAAAGTACTACAAAATACTGATTTTTCCAATCATTTAGTCTATTTAGCCAGAAACTAATTACTCATTTAAATTAACGGCATAATAAACAACGCGTCCGTTTGGATATATACCTGTTAGAAATAAGCCGTCTTCGGCTTCATTAACAGCGTTTCTAAAGTCTTCGACAGTTTTAATAGCCCTATCGTTCACCTTAGTGATAATATACCCTTCCTTTACTCCACTTTGACGTAAACTTCCATTTCCGATTTCTACTACTTGTATGCCGTAACGCAAACTGAGGCGTCTTAAGTCATTGGTAGATACTGCTTCTAAGGTAGCTCCTAAAGTTTCGTCAAATTTATTAGATGAAATAATACCGGTTGTTCCGCGTATATTACGTAAAGTCACCTCAAAAGGTTTCTGTTTTCCGTCACGAAGTACAATTAAATTTACTTTTTCTCCGGGACGGTGCAAACTTACCCTTTCCTGAAGCTCAGGAACACTATTTACTTTTTCTCCATCCACCGACAAAATGATGTCGCCACTTTTTATACCGACTTCCTCAGCCCCACCATTTGGACTAACTCCGGTAACAAATACACCTTCAATTTTATCAATGGTAACACCAAGTTCTTTTGCAAGCTCTTCCGGCACACTGCTAACTTCTCTAATCCCTACGCCAAGTAATCCTCTTTGGACTTCTCCAAACTCCATTAAATCCGAAACTACTTTTTTAGCAATAGTAACGGGTATTGCAAACGAATAACCAGTAAATGAGCCTGTGCTAGATGCAATGGCCGTATTAATACCCACCAACTCACCTCTTTGGTTGATAAGGGCTCCACCACTATTTCCAGGATTAACTGCAGCATCTGTTTGTATAAATGCCTCTACGCCTAATGTTTGATTTTGATTGGCGATGATATTGATGCTTCGTGCTTTGGCACTTACAATACCGGCTGTAACAGTTGATGTCAAATTAAACGGATTACCAACAGCCAGTACCCACTCTCCTATTTTTAAATTATCTGAGTTACCATATGGTACAAATGGTAGTTCATCGGCCTCAATTTTAATGAGTGCAATATCTGAAGTTGGGTCGGCACCAACTAATGTTGCCGAAAATGATCTTTTGTCGTTAAGTGTCACTTCAATTTCATCTGCATCATCAATTACATGGTTGTTGGTAACAATATATCCATCTGTTGTTAAAATAACGCCCGATCCGGCACCCATGCGAGGTTGTGGTTGCTGACGATAGCCACTTCCCGGTCCGAAAAAGAAATCGTAGAAAGGATTACCTGAGTAATAATCTTTACCACTGCTTTTAGTTTTAACGTGTACTACCGCATGCACACTATTTTCGGCTGCAATTGTCAAATCTGGTAATCCACTCTGAGGAACAGATGATACCAACTGGCCAACTGCCGGCACTTCTTCTTTTATTGTTATTATTTTTGGTTCGCTTGTTGAGAAATGGGAGTATACATATACGCCTGTAACTGCACTTACGACTGCAATGGCAAATGTGTAAAATATTTTTCTTGCATTCATATAATTAATATTTTAAAAGTTACTGTTAGGTCACTAACTGATTCAAGAAGTTTTTAACATTTATTATATCATGATATTGAAATATACAAAAAGTAAATATTCAAATATCGTACCTACTATCAACTTTAACTTGACCTTAACGTTTTTTTGCCAAACCTTAAGGATATTCTGCCATATCAGCGTATTTTTGTAAGCATAACACGACGATCTGTCTTTTTGTTTATTCAGAGCGTCTTACACAATTTCGTAATATATGATTGAGTTTTATAAATATCAAGGCACTGGAAATGACTTTGTACTAATTGATAATAGAAAAGGCCTATTTGATGGCAATAATATTGACTTGATAGCTAAATTATGTGACAGACGCTTTGGAATTGGCGGTGATGGTTTGATGTTGTTAGAGGACCACGATTCTTATGACTTTACAATGCGCTATTTTAATAGTGATGGACGTGAGGCTTCAATGTGTGGTAATGGAGGCAGATGCATCGCTGCATTTGCTGTTCATATTGGTGTGGTAAAAGACTTAGAGAATTTTACTTTTATGGCAGTCGATGGATTGCATCATGCATCGTATAACAATGGAATTGTCACCCTAAAAATGATTGATGTTAACGAAGTTGATCAAAACGAAAAATACACTTTTTTAGATACTGGATCTCCGCATCATATCAGTTTTGTTAGTTCTGTTTCTGAAGTTGATATTTTTAACGAAGGCAAGCGCATAAGATACTCAGATACCTACACACCAGACGGAACCAACGTTAATTTTGTGGAGATAGGTAATGGCAATGCATTAAAAGTTCGTACCTACGAACGTGGTGTTGAAGATGAAACTTATGCCTGCGGCACGGGTGTTGTTGCAAGTGCTATTGCAGCCCATCTAAAAAATACAGCAATTAGTGATTTTAATATAGAAGTATTGGGAGGTCAGTTAAGAGTATTCTTCACTTCTACAGAGCATGGATTTAAGGATATTTGGCTTGAAGGTCCGGCAACGTTTGTATTTAAAGGATCGATTGAAATCGAATAAAACGACAGTTTACTATACAAAAAAAGAGCTCAATTTGAGCTCTTTTTTTTGTATTCAGTATCTTGAAAACTTATGCGTCAATATTCGCATAGGTTGCATTTTCTTCAATAAACTCTCTACGAGGTGGTACATCATCGCCCATCAACATAGAGAATACACGATCGGCTTCAGTGGCACTTTCAATAGTTACCTGGCGAAGCGTTCTTTCTTCAGGATTCATGGTAGTTTCCCAAAGCTGTTCTGCATTCATCTCACCTAGACCTTTGTAGCGCTGTATATGAAGGGCACTTTCTTTACCTCCACCCCATTCTTCAACCAACCTTAAACGCTGATCCTCGTTCCAGCAATAGGTCTGTTTCTGACCTTTTTTCACTAAGTACAATGGTGGTGTTGCGATATACAAATAGCCATTTTCTATCAAGGACTTCATATATCGGAAGAAGAAGGTCATAATCAACGTAGCAATGTGACTACCATCGACGTCGGCATCACACATGATGACGATCTTATGGTAACGCAACTTTTCAAGGTTCAATGCTTTGCTATCTTCTTCAGTACCAATAGTTACACCAAGTGCAGTGAAGATGTTTTTGATTTCATCATTTTCAAACACCTTATGCTGAAGAGCTTTCTCAACGTTAAGAATCTTACCGCGTAATGGCAAAATTGCCTGAAACTTACGATCTCGACCTTGCTTAGCAGTACCACCTGCCGAATCTCCCTCGACAAGAAACACTTCACAAGCTGCAGGATCTTTATCAGAACAGTCAGCCAATTTACCCGGAAGTCCGCCTCCGCTCAATACACTCTTACGCTGCACCAACTCACGGGCTTTACGCGCTGCATGACGGGCCTGAGCCGCCAATATAACCTTATTAACGATATCCTTGGCATCCTTAGGGTTTTCCTCCAGATAGTTCGTCAGCATGGTACTAACAGCCTGGTCAACTGATAAACTCACTTCACCATTACCCAACTTGGTTTTTGTCTGTCCCTCAAACTGAGGTTCTGCCACTTTAACCGAGATGACTGCAGTTAATCCTTCACGGAAGTCATCACCATTGATATCGAACTTCAGCTTGCTTAACATGCCTGATTTTTCGGCGAATGATTTAAGTGTACGGGTTAAACCTCGTCTGAAACCAGTTAAGTGAGTACCACCTTCAATAGTGTTGATATTATTTACGTAAGAGTAGATATTCTCTGAGAAAGACGAATTATATAAAATTGCAATCTCAACCGGAATATCATTACGTTCTGTCGAAATATGAATTGCTTTATCGATCAACCTTTCGCGGGATTCATCAATAAATTCTACGAACTCTTCCAGACCACGCTCTGAGAAAAACTCTTCAGAAATATTATTGCCTTCTTCATCCTGTTCGCGCTCATCGGTCAATAGAATTTTTATCCCCTTGTTAAGGAATGACAATTCGCGTAAACGATTGGCCAGGATAGAATATTTATAAACGGTTGTATTGAAAATTGACACATCAGGTTTAAAAGACACTTTAGTACCTGTGCGATCAGTTGTGCCAACTTCTTCAATATCAGTTACTGGCTTACCAACAGAATATTCTTGTGTATGAATTTTTCCGCCGCGGTGAACCTCTGCCTTAAGCATGGTTGATAAGGCGTTTACACACGAAACACCAACGCCGTGTAATCCACCGGATACTTTATACGAATCTTTATCAAACTTACCACCTGCGTGAAGAACGGTCATTACTACTTCCAGTGCAGATTTTCCTTCTTTTTCGTGAAAATCAGTTGGAATACCTCGACCATTGTCTTCAACAGTTATCGAATCATCCTGATGGATTGTAACACTAATCTTATCACAATGTCCGGCTAATGCTTCATCAATGGAGTTATCTACTACCTCGTATACTAAGTGGTGTAATCCTTTTTCGCCAACATCACCAATATACATGGCCGGACGCTTACGAACAGCTTCCAGCCCTTCTAATACGGTAATACTATTGGCACTGTATTCACCTTGTTTATTTACATTTTCATTTACCTGATCACTCATCTTTTATTCTTTTGAAAAGCGTAAAAAAACCGGCTAAACCGGCTTGTTTATCCTTCTGGTCGAAAGACACACAAATATAACAAAAATCATCATTTAAATACGCTTTAAATGATGATTTTTACCAACAACGAAAGGAAGTTCTCGTATTGTTTAGAAATATTTTAAAATGAAAAAATTATACCTGCTTTCGCATTGAATCCCTGCATCGGATAGCCGTTGAATTTATAATATTTGGATGCAGCCATATTATTTAATGACGCCCAGAATGACCATTGCTTGCTGAAGTAATATTCTGCGCTTACATTCAAATCTACAATACCTTTCAATTTCTTTTCATTATTGGTAGCAGATGCATCGTAAGCATAACGCTCACCTAACACTTTCAATCCGGCAGTTGCGTATAGATTTTCCAAAACAGAAAAGCGTCCTTCAATTCCTAATTCCAATTCCGGCTTGTGCCAGGCTTTGTCGAGATCATCAAGATTCCAGCCATAGTATGCTCCGTTTAAAATGAACTCCATGGTCTTTTTAGGGCGATACATTAATTCTCCCTGAACCTTCAGTAGTGAGCCATCGTCATATACCACATCAAAAAGATTGGAGTAATTTGCTTCAACTTCTGTTTCCGAAGATGGTGTGTAATATTGCTTATTCACCCAAAAATGTTCATCGTTGAAAAAACTGTATTCTACCCCTGCAGAAAAGGATGTGGTTGCACTAAAGTTACCCTTAATACCTCCAATCAGGTTTAATCCATAAAACGATGATTTAACATTTATATCGGCTGAGGCATATGGATTTTCATAGAGCATAGATTGATAATCGTTAATATTGACACGACCAGTGACTCCTCCATAAATCGTGGCAATGCCTTCCACAACGGTTAATTCTCCAATGATATCAGGCGCCAGATAAAAGTTGTCATTATCCGTATCAATCACTCCGGCCAGTAACATGCCCACTTTAAGCGTAGCTCTGTCAAAATTAAAATTCACCGATGGATTAAAATGCAATTGTGTTAAGGAGCGATCTTTAAACCAATACATAGGTCCTAAGGTATCAGGCACCGATGTTTTAAAGCTTTCTATTTTAATGTCTGCCTCAAATGCCATATCATTTACCGGGCGGTACAAATGGCCTCCAATATTGAACCCAAACTGGTTAACACCAGTATAGTTGCCAAAGGTCTTAAAACCGGCAAATCCCTTGTAGGCAGTCTTTCTTTTGTTCGTCTCGTTATTTGACAAAGAAATATTTGCCTCAAAAGAGGAAAGGCGCTGATCTTTATCGGGCATAAAGTTTAACCCGCTGCCCAGGCTGCCGTCAGGTAGTAGGTATGAACCATCGGCAGATAAGGTTTGGTAGCCGTAATATTGGTATTTATTATGGATAAAGCCCATATTGACAGCCAGGGTTTTATTGTCGAAGAAATGCTTAAAGTCAGCCGCCGCCCACGTGTCATGAAATGGTGCATCTACTGTATTATCATCTTCAAGGGTAATATCACCAAGGGAGGTAACATGACCAACATTAAGTCCCAGAACATATTTCTCATTCTCCAGTATATTATAACCCAGTTCGGCTAAAATAGAGCTGTAATTTCCAACACCTCCTTTTACATAGGATTTTTGCAAATATTCTTTGCGTCTGGTGTTGATTTTTGCCGGAGATATAGGTGTTGGTTTATAATCAGTTGCCACAGAAGAGCTAATTATGCGGTAATGAAATTGAGGATCGATACCTGATGTTGTATCATCAATACTTGGCATTTGATTGATTTTGTAGGCATCTGATATGGTTGGCGTATACGCTTTTACAACTTTAACATCTTGGTTAATTTGCTCCTGCGCAATTAATTGAATTGAAAACAATGCGCCTAAAACAAGTAATATATTTGATTTCATAGTTATCATCTTCAATTATCCAACGTTAATAGTTTCAGTATTGTCTGATTCATCTTCGATATTTTGCCAACTTTTAAGGTAGGCGTCTACACGTTCATGAATATCATCTTCTCCCTCGTAGTTTTCTTTGATGCTCTGTAAGTATTGGATGGCTTGAAAACTTTCTCCCCTGTCATGATAAATCTCAGCTAATAAAATGAACGATCGAGCCAGCCAGTACTGATGAGAAGTGCCTTTGTCGATATAGTCAAATACCTCTTTCTCCGCCTCCTCTTTATCGCCACGGTCGTACTTCATTTGCGCCACTATGTATTTCGCTTCCGCACCTTCAGCACTTTTCGGGTTGACCGCTAACTTTTCATAGTTCTCATACGCCTTTGAAGAATTCCCTAAGGCATCATTACTTTTGGCGATATTAAAAACTGCTTCCCTTTTAATTTCATCCGCCAATTTAGGTGATGTTAGTAAGTTTTCGGCAGCTATTAAACACTGTTCAGGATCTTCCATTCTGGCAAGGCAGCGCATTTTACCAATTTTGGCTTCCAATCTATTTTCTGCAATTTCCGCTTCCAGCTCCAATCTGCTAAAAGCATCGTAGGCCTTTCTGTCAGCACCCTGCTGATAAAGCAACTCTCCCATTCGGATAAGTGACTCTTCGGTAAACAGGCTTCTTTCCCGGTTAGCTACGTACTCATATGAACTTAAGGCATCGGTATAATCGCCGAGCTTGTATTGACAATCCGCCCTATAAAAATGAGCATTAAGAACAAATTTTCCTTCGGGATACAATGAAAGGTAGTTTTTAAAGTGGCTGACCGCCCGGTCGCAATCGCTTTGCATATAAAAACGCTCGGCCGATACAAAAGTGAGGCTGTCTTTCTCTCTTTCATCAACACGGGCAAATGAGCCTAGGGACTCAGTATAGCGCATGTAGCCTGTCAGATCGTTATCATCCATATAAATATTGCGGATACCTAACAATGCATCTTCAGCCTCCTCAGTACCAGGATATTCGTTAACCACACGCTTATAAAATTTAAGCGAATTGGTGTTGTCATTACTGTTGTAGTATACCAGACCCAATTGAAGCATAGCTTTTTTAGCATAACTTCCTTTTGGGTATTTCTCTTTTGTTGATTTGTAATAATAGATGGCCCGATCGAGGTTACTTAACGATACATACGAGCGACCGGTTTCATACAAAGCATCGTCAACATATGGTGAGTTTGGATAACGGTTAACCATTTGATCCAATACACTGATTTTTTTATTGTACTGTTTTTCCAATCCATAGCAAAATGCTTTTTGGAATAAAGCATAGTCAGGCGAGCCTTCTGGCACTTTGGCTGCTTTTTCGTAGTAGTTGATGGCTGTGGTAAATTGACGCCCTACATAATAGCAATCCCCGGTCCTGTTTAATGCATCACCCATCATACTTCGATCTCTGCCATCGGATAGGTTAATGTATTTTCTAAACCAGCTCTGTGCTTCGTTGTATTCTTTTTGCTTCAGGTAAGCATATGCAATGTTGTAATGAGCTATCGGAAATTCTTTCATCTGGTATGACCCAGGCTGATATATGTACTCCCGATAATCAAGAATTGCTTTTGGATAGTTGCTTGTTCGGTAGTAAGCTTCACCTCTCCAATAATAAGCGCCAGCCTTTAACTCTTTATCATATTCAGCGTATTTAAGACTGTAATTTAAAAACTCAATGGCATCAGTAAAATTTCGATCAGTAAAAAGTTCTAACCCTCGAAAATAAGCGACGCGCTGAAGTGCTTTGTATACATCACCCGTTTTGCGCTGAATTTTTTCCATCGATGCCAAAGCCTCGCGATAGTTCTTGGTAGTAAGAAAGGCCTTACCTAAATACTCATATGCCTGATCAATTTTATCACTCTCAGGAAATAACTCAATATAAGTCATAAACGAGTTGATGATTTCATTAAACGGCGAATAAGACATTTCGTAATTCAACTTGATGTAGTTGAACAAGGCATCTTCCTGAATACCTTTGTCAAAGTCAAATTTTGATGCTGCTTCAAAAGCCACCCGGGCACGTTTTTTATCATCCAGCTTTAAGTAGCAATCACCCAAATGATAATAGGCATTTTGTGCCATAACATCTTCAGATGAAGTAATCTGTGACAATGCTTTGACCGCACTCTTATAGTCCTTTTCAAAATAATTTGCGAATCCAAGGTGATAGTAATCCTCCCTTAATGGCTCACTGGATAATTCAATGGTTTTGTTGTAATACGGAATACTTTTGGCATATTGCTTCTGCGCATAATAAGCATCTGCAATGATACGATTCATATCTGCCTTTCGCGTTTTGGTGCCTTCATTGGTCAAAGGTTCCGCATATTTTATCGCATTTTGGTAATCCTCTTGCAGGTAATAGATCTGCGCAATATAAAACGGAATGACTTTCTTAAAACCTTTATCGTTTTCTATTTTTTTAAATTCATCCAGCGCTGTCTGGTAATTCCCTTTCTCGTACTGAATATGCGCGTAGTAATATTGCACTGATGACGAATACTTCGTGTCTTTACTCCTGATTTTATTGAATTTCTTTAGGGCGCTATCATAGTCTTCCATCATGAAATAAGCATACCCGGCAGAAAAATAGTAATCATCTTGCGTTGCTTTATCTAAAGCTGATGGTTTAACACGTTCGTAATATCTTGATGCTTGCTTGTACTTTTTCTGATCCTTATAGTAATCTCCAATGTGCATTTTGGCATAAGGCAAGCGATTGCTATATGGATATTGGATAATATAATCTTCCCATAAATACTTCACATCATCATTTTCGAGCTTTTGAGCGCACACTCTCGATAAATAAGCAGCTTCGGCTTCGCGTGATGATACAGCCCCATTTTGCTGATCGACGTATTTGTTGAAGTTTATACGTGCTAAACCATATTTTCCTAAACGAAACATTTCCATGCTGCGTTCATATAAATTTTCGTTGGAGTCAAATTTTAAAGATTGCTGTGCAGAAGCAAAGTGCACAATACAGGCAAACAGCAGACATGCAATTTTTCTCATCATATGGATAAGGCCTTTAATGTTAGAATATACAGATAAACGTTGCTTTCCCTATTTTAGTCTTAAGAGAAAGACATAAAACATCGCATAAAGATAGTATTATTGCATAAGCGCAAAAGCATCCTGCAACATGAAGTTATTAACAACCTGTCGTCAAACTTGTTAATCCAGAAGATTAAAGTCTATTTCTTCTTGCTTTGACTCAAACAAGCGCGTGTCTTCGCAACGAATTGTTCTTCCCGGAAATTTCTTTAGCAGATTATAATTATGCGTTGCCATTACCACGGTATTTCCGGACAGGCAGATTTTTTTGAGTAAGTGCATTAGCTCATCTGAAGTATCAGGATCGAGGTTACCGGTTGGCTCATCAGCTAAAATCAAGTCCGGCGAATTGAGCAATGCCCGTGCAATTCCGATCCTTTGTTGTTCACCTCCCGAAAGCTGGTGTGGCATTTTATAGCCTTTATGCACCATATCAACATGTGACAATACATCACGAATGCGCTTGTCCATGTCTTTTTTGTTTTTCCAACCTGTTGCCTTTAGTACAAACATCAGATTATCATAGACACTTCGATCCGACAGTAATTGAAAATCCTGAAAGATGATCCCCATTTTCCTTCTTAACAAAGGAATCTGAGCAGATTTGATGGTTTTTAATGGGTAACCTGCCACAAAGCCATAACCTTCTTGCAAGGGTAGTTCCTTATACATGGTTTTAAGCAGGCTTGACTTTCCACTCCCTACCTTACCTATCAAATACACAAACTCACCCGGTTTAATTGAAAAGTTGACATCCTGCAAAATAAGATGCTCCTGCTGTCGTATGCTGGCAGCTTTAAATTCAATAATATTACCTTCTGTATTTGTGCTTTTAATAGGTTGCTTATTCATGTTTTAGTGCTTGTGGTTAGAAATCACAAGTCAAAGAAACAACTTTTTTATTGGATATAAAATCAGAAAAAGTGCCATGCACAACTATTTAAGCTGTGCAAGAGCAGTTTTAACCCGGTTAAATCCATCAATTAATTTCTCATCAGCAGCGGCATATGAAAAACGGATGCATTTGTCGCTACCGAACGCACTGCCCGGCACTGATGCCACATGTGCTTTCTCTAACAAATACATACTCATATCCATAGAACTATTGATCGTTACTCCATTTGCAGATTTGCCAAAATAAGCGCTGATATCAGGGAATATGTAAAAGGCTCCATCAGGAATATCAACAATGAAACCAGGGATGTCTTTAACGATGTCTAACACTAAATTACGACGCTTCTCAAATGTAAGTCGCATGTCTTCAACACACTGCTGATCACCAATCAATGCCTGAATCGAAGCAGCTTGTGCTATGGAACAAACGCCGGATGTGTATTGCCCCTGAAGCTTAGTTACAGCTTTTGAAATAGCAAGCGGAGCAGCAATGTAACCAATACGCCAGCCTGTCATCGCATAGCCTTTTGAAACACCATTGACAATGATTGTACGATCTTTTAACGATCCAAACTCCGCCAATCCTACATGCTTACCAATGAAGTTAATCTTCTCATATATTTCATCAGAGATAATGTGTACCTGTGGGTATTTTTCCAGTACATCAGCCAAAGCCTGCAATTCATCATACGAATAGATGCTACCCGTTGGATTGGATGGTGAATTGAACATGATTGCTTTGGTCTTTGACGTAATTGCCTCTTCCAGCTGATCAGGAGTAATCTTAAATTTAGTCTCAACACCCGCTTCAACCAGAACAGGTTTACCTTCTGCCAGCTTTACCAATTCGATGTAACTCACCCAATAAGGCGTTGGTATTATCACTTCATCACCATCATTAATTATACATTGTAATGTATTGGCTAAGCTGTGCTTGGCGCCAGCTGATACAACAATTTGATCTGCTGAGTATTCCAAGTCGTTATCATTTTGAAGCTTTTTAACAATGGCTTTTTTCAAATCAGGAAAACCAGCCACCGGCGGATAATGTGAAAGGTTATTATTAATTGCATCAATCGCTGCCTGTTTCACATGCTCTGGCGTATTAAAATCAGGCTCACCAAGTGTCAGGTTAATTACATCAACTCCTTTTTCCTGTAATTCCCTGCTTTTTTGGTTCATTTGAATCGTTTGTGATTCAGATAACTGATTGATTCTTTTAGAAATAACCTCAATACTCATGGTCAAGTTCTCCTTTTCTAGCTTGTAATAAATGTGATTAACTTTATTTGATGCGCAAACAATTTGTATCTTGCATCGAATTAGCTGCAAAATTAGTTAAAAATTATAAGCAGCCAACTAAAACAGTGGTATGCATCATAAATTATACAAGGCTTATGCTTTCAAATTGAAATTGAATTCTCAAATAATTGTTTAAATCATTTATTAATTCAAGAGTATTATTAACATTTATCAACTTATAATTTAACATTCCCTTCAAATTATAAAATTAACTTAACATGCTTAATACCGAAATTGTACTGACAGTTGCCATTGGCGTAGCCATAATAATCATTCCTCTAGCTGTATTATTTAAATGGTTTCTTAATCACAATATCAAACTGAAAAACCTCGAATTAGCGAATAATACATTTAAAGAACTCGTACCTACGCGACTTCAGGCGTATGAACGATTAGCCATATTACTGGAACGAATCACTCCGGATACCATGGTGTTAAGAGAGAATAAGGCCGGCTTGACTAGTCAGCAGCTTCACCAATTATTATTGAACACTGTACGCCAGGAGTTTGAGCACAATTTAGCCATGCAAATTTATTTACCATCCTCAAGTTGGGAACGCATAATGCGCTCACGTGATGAAGTACTTAAGCTAATAAGTGCTGCCGCCAGAGAGGTAGAGCCTTCATCTTCATCAGTTCAGCTATCTACAAAAATTATTGAGAAAGGCATTAACGAGACAAATTTTTACATAGAAAAAGCAAAAGAAGCTCTAAGGTCAGACATTCAATCTTACTATTTCGATTAAGTTTATTGTATTCATGAATAAGATTTCAATTATTACAGTTACCTATAACTGTGTAAACACATTAGGCGATACCATTAAAAGTGTAAATGCACAAACAGCGCGAAATGAGATTGAATTTATAGTAATTGACGGCCAATCAACCGATGGCACAATTGATTTACTAAAAGACAAACAAAACGAGATTGATCATTGGATCAGTGAAAAAGACAGTGGCATTTATGATGCCATGAATAAAGGTTTGAAGATCGCGTCAGGCCAGTGGGTTGGTTTTTTACATGCTGACGATATGTTTTTCAGCGATAATGTCGTTGAAGAAATAATACTAGAAGCCGATCGTTCAAAATGCAATGTTATTTATGGAAATTTAGATTACATCTCAGCAGATCAACCGCATAAAGTTGTGCGCCACTGGCAAAGTCAAGCCTAC
The DNA here is from genome assembly GCA_002429115.1 of Saccharicrinis sp. UBA6048. GTDB lineage: Bacteria > Bacteroidota > Bacteroidia > Bacteroidales > Marinilabiliaceae > Carboxylicivirga. The sequence continues at coordinate 16,433 of DIYS01000029.1, forward strand.
AACAAGAAGCTGTTAAAAAGAGGCTGGATGCCTGCCCACCCAACTGTATACATCGAGAATGATCATATAAAAACCGTTGGATTCTATAATACTGACTTTAAAATAGCAGCAGATTACGAATACATGCTTCGCTTATTTCAACACCCTGTGACAACGAGCAAATTTATTGATTCAACATTTGTAAATATGCGCTTAGGAGGTGTTAGTAATAACTCCATGAAGAACATTCTTCGTAAAAGCAAAGAGGATTATCGCGCATTAAAACTTAATAAAGTGGGCGGTATTTACGCTTTATTTATTAAGAATTTCAGTAAACTCATTCAATTTGTAAATAAATAGTTACTACACCTCTGCTTTGCCTCCATAATACTCTGCAGAGTAATAGCCATAGCCCTTCTCTTTTAAGGATATATCATTGATTATAACCCCTAGTCCATTGATTTTCTCGTTGCTCAGATTTTCAATGGTATGTGCTACATGGTCTTTGGATGAATAATTAGAGCGCACAATAAACAAATTACAATCCGAGTGCTGCATCAGTAATCTGGCATCCGCAACCAGTCCTACAGGTGGTGAATCAATGACAATGATGTCAAAATTGGCGCGCAGGTAATCGTATAGCTTATCAGTCAGACTACCCACTATCAATTCGCTTGGATTTGGTGGAATCGGTCCGGCCGGAATGACACTAACATTTTCTTCATCGGTACTATAGATGATATCTTCAATACTACACTGATTAATAAAGAAGTTAGAAAGGCCTAATTTGCCGTGCAAGCCAAAAATGGCAGTCATCCGTGGTTTTCGCATATCAAAGCCAACCAATACTGTTTTCTTACCTGAGATGGCAAAGACAGAAGCTAGATTTTGAGCACAAAACGTTTTTCCCTCACCTGTATTCGAGCTCGTTAGCGTGATGACTTTCATCTCCTTAGATCCTGCCATAAATTTAATCTTGGTACGAATGGTGCGGAATGATTCACTGATAATCGAATGTGGCAACTCAGTTATCACATTTTCTATTCCATTCTTACAATGCACAACCATTCCAATCAAAGGAATATTTGGAACGAGGCTCTGTAGGTCATCCTTACTGCGAATTTTCGTATTTAGAAACTCTTTTAAGCCAATAAATGCTGCAGGTATCAATAAGGCAAGCATCAAACCTTTTTTATAATCACTGCTCTTGTTTGGTGACACAATAGAAGTCACAGATGCACTGTCAATAATCTCATTATCCGGCACATTACTGGCTTTGGTGATTTGTGTTTCGGAATGTTTTTGCAACAGGAAGGTATAAATCGCATCATTTAGTTTATAGGTACGATCGATTATTAAGTAGTCTTTTTCCAATTCAGGCAACTTCTCCATGTCAGCCAGGATGCTACCCAGCTCCTTGTTGATACGTTCCTTTTCCAGTTCAAAGTTTCGTAGCACCTGATTAATGGCTTTGTGCAACAGATCAACAGTTACTTCGATTTTATCCCGAAGTGTCATCACATACTGATTATTTTGCTGAGCTGCCCCACGCAACATTTCCAGTTCTTTTTGCAATTCAATTAGCTGACTAACCAGTTCATTTACCAGGGTAACGTTTTCGCTATCTACTGCCGGAAGCATGAACTGCTCAAAGTCAACCGATGCATTAAGATTCTCTCTTAAATATTCGTAATAGCCAATGCGCATATTGATCATTTTCATCTCACTTTCCGACTCATAATACTTGTCAGCTAGTTTTTCTGAAAATTCAGTTGGTCCTAAAAAGCGATTTGCCTTTCGATAAGATGATAGTCTGTTTTGAACTTTGTCCAGCGTATCGGAAATTGTTTCAAGTTGCGATTCGATAAATACAATCGAACGCGTTGCCATATCGTTTTTACGATCCAGATTGTGCTCCAAAATGACTTCACAAAGTGTATCGAGAAATTTAACAATTTTCTGATGATTGGTACCTGTCGACGAAATAAACAATATACTCGATCCTTCACTATATGGCTGAACTCCAAGTGTTGAGCGATATTCATTCGTTAATTGATTGTGCGACTTGAAAACAAAATGATAGGTCGCACCAGGTGTCAATTGTATATTGTTCTTCTTAATGATTTTAAAAGAAAACTGATCTTCAGTAAGCCACTCATTGACATTAATTTCCTTTTCAAAATCAAATACACCAACACTGCCGGCAAATTGTTCCGTTTTATAATTGTGAAGATTGCCACTTTCACACTGGATTTTTACTTTAACCCGATTGGCATCAATAAAATCCACAAGAATTGGAACATCGATTAATTGCGGATGAATAGAGTCAAACTCAATTACAAATGGTGCCCGGTTGTACAATTCTGTATTCTTAAAACGACCTTGTTGATAATAAGAAACACCAAAATCCAGACGATCAATTGTTTGCTTGATTAATCGTCTTGACCGTATAATGAAGCTTTGATTTTCAACACTTCTTACTTCGGGTGACAAGCCAATGCCTTCCATCAGGTTGGCCTGAGCTAGTGGTTTTTGCTCGCTACTTTTGAGCAAAAGCGTGGCGGATGCTTTATAAACTGGAATGGTATAGCGGTGATAGAGAAATACTGTTCCCAGACACAATGGGAATGATATCACAAATAAATACCAGTTTCTGACCACTAACCTTATTAGTCGATTAATGTCAAATAAATTATCAGGGCTAACTTTTCGGTCAGTATGAAAGTTTTCTACTGAATTTTTCGTTTCAGAATTATCCATTAATTAAATTTTGGCTTGCCAAATATATACATTTTAAGCTTTTCTTTTACCCTAGTGGACTTCTGTATATATAGCTTCCGAAAATTGTTTCGGTATTAAAATTTTCTCCGTTATACACCATACGACCTTTACTAAACAGGAACTCCACGCGTCCTTCAAGGGCAAACTGCTGCATATTCCAGTCAATTGTATTTGGGAAATAACAATACAGGCTTCTCTTATAGTCTGGATTCCAGATTAGAATATCGGCATCGGCTCCCACCTTAAGCGTACCTTTTTTCGGGTAGATACCCATTAGTTTAGCGATTCTGGTTGAAGTAATCTCAACAAAATCCTGCATGGATAAATGCCCTTGTTTCACGCCTGCTGTAAATAATACGGATAAAAAGTTTTTAAGATGAATGAATTCATCCGGGCGATTGTCAACCTGACTATCTTTCATCACACCCTGACCGGAAAGATTAAGAAGTGGCCTGGATAAGATAAAGTTGTCCTTTAATAAAGATGTCCAGAAATCAGCTTCAGAAATCAACTTTAGTTTCTTATCAACCTGTATGCCTGAGAAAATCCGTTCCTGATAAGAAGCAACCTTGTCAGAATTAGCTATATGGTATGGCAGATACAGTTCGGTATATATCAACTGGCTGTCGTAGCTCTGAATAAGCTCCAACTCTTCCCAAAAACAAACATTAAGAATGCATATTTGGCATGAGTTTTTGATCGCCAGCTCAATAACCTGTCTAAGGTTAAATAAATGCTTAAGAATACTTTCGTGATTAACAAAGTACATGCCTGCATCTGAAATATCTTCACTATCTGCCTTTAAATCAACCAAAATAGTCATGTCCTTTTCAGCAGCCAGAGTGAAACATTGTTCAATATCAACTGATTCAATGCCTTTTATTGGCCAGGTAAGATAAAACGTTGAAATCCCTTCATGCGCATAAATATATTGCAGGATGGAATGATTAATCATCTCCCAGCCGTTAAGCGATAAATGAAAGCCATAATCCGCATTAATCTTATAGCTTTCCTTACGTTTATGAAGCAGCTCTTCATAAACATTAAAAGACAATTTAGGATGAAGTGGTTGCAAAACCGTGGTAGTACCGCACATTGTCTGCGCCTGATTTAGACGCTTAATCACCTCACTGCCCTCATTGAATAAATCCGTAAAGGCAATATTTGCGTCAATGGCTCCGGGGATTACATATTTACCACCCGCATCAATAACAGGTGTTTCCGGCTCCGGCCTTTTAATCGACTCCTCCACAGAGATTATTTTATTATTGCCAATCAGTAAATCCTTTGACACAAGTGTTCCATCAACAACAATTTTTCCGTTTTTAATTAGAACATAGTCCATGATGGTTCTTTTTGTTTAAAGATAGCCAATGCGATAATCTTTTGCAATTCAACTATCTGCGGCGACATGTAGAGCTCAACACCAGACACTAATTCCATGCAAAATGGATATTATTAGAATATCTATGCGTCAACAGGATTATCTTTAAAATCTCACCGTTCGATATCGTACATGAAACTGTACAAATACGAACAAGAAAAAATATACCTAAATATTACCATCACTAAGCTTCTATCTTGTATATCTGAAATTTACAGTTTATGGTATGGGCTTTGAAACATGCTCGTCGATTGTAACGACAATTCAAAATACGTAATGCTAATAGCGCAAAGCATACACAATTATTTTTTTGTCTGAAACCGAAGATATCCAACACTCAGAAGAAAATGGCAATTTCTTTAAACACTTACTGCAGAATAGTATTTTCCAGAATCTTCATTAAAAATTCAGGCGATCGTCTAAGAGAATTTGTCCGACACGGTTTCTAGTGTTTTGGCGATAAAGGAGCAACTTCTCTTCAGACATGGAGGCTGTAACCCAACCCAAAGAGTTCAGCCTCTTTTTTTTAAAAAAATTTCCCACATCAAACATTCTGTTAATAACTAAAGACAGAAAGCATTGTCGATCCTCGTAAAAATGATATTTTTGTAGCATAAATTAGAATAATATGCAGGAGTTCTTGCACGCAAGTCATGATGACACAACGCAAGCAGTAGAGCGGTTTGAGCAGATGATCAGCACAGATAAGATAGTTTATTTTGATGTGCATCAGATTGAGAGTATTTATGACTTCTACATGGATAAGGCTTTGCTGGATCAGGCAAAAAGAATCATTGAAATTGGTATATCGCAGCATCCTGATAGTTCAGGGCTTGTTGTAAAAAAAGCCACGGTTTTATCAGAAGAGGGGCAGTTAGACGAAGCTTTTGCCTTGCTAATGAACATCATTCCTTTGGAAAGCAAAAACGTTGATGTGTATTTGACACTTGGGTGGATAATGCTTCAGAAGTCAGAATTCAAATCTGCTTTAAAGTATTATGAAAAGGCAAGTCTTATAGCTGATAATGAAGAGGATGTTCTATTGGATATTGCTTATAACTTATCGCAATTTGAACTCTTTAACGATACGATTCCATTCTTAAAACAGTTATTAGCAAAGAATCCTACGAATGAAAATGCTTTGTTCGAATTGGCCTTTTCGTTGGATAAAATATTAGAATACGACCAAAGTATTGCAATCTATGAAAAATTGCTAAATATAAATCCCTTCTCCGAAAATGGATGGTACAATATAGGCATCGTCTACAACAAAACCGGGGATTACATCAATGCCAGTAAAGCGTATGATTTTGCTATTTCGATAAATCCAGATCATAGCGAAGCGTATTTTAATAAGGGTAATTGTTTGGTTCAGAATGGATACATTAAAGAAGCGCTCGACAGTTATCTCGAATATATATCGTTAACTCAAGACAAGTCCCTCACCTATCAATACATTGCCGATTGCTGGGAGCAATTAGGCGATTATGAAATGGCGATACGGTTTTATCAATTGGTTATTAAAGATACGCCGCAAAATCCGGATGCATGGTATGGCTTAGGCACCTCCTTAATAGAAATGAAACAGTACCAAAACGGCTTGCAATCAATTGATCAGGCCATTAGCATCAATCCGGTCAATGCGGACTATTGGTTTGCACATGCAAGAGGTTTATTTGAAGTTGATCAACCGGCAGATGCAGTGCGAAGCCTGGAAAATGGCTTAAATATTGATCCGGATGAAGTAACCGGTTGGTTTGAGTTAATCAAACTAAAGATGTCGATAGAAAAGGAATTTGACGTTATCGAATTTTTAGAAGAGGTTAAAAAACGCTACAACGAAAGCCCTGCTGTTTTATATACAATGGCATTGGTTAATTTTCAGCTACTTGACAATAGTGAGATGGCATTAGTGCATCTTACGAAGGCATTATCTTTAAATACTGAAATGCTCAACACGATAAAGGAGGATTACGATGACCTCTATTCAAGTACAGCATTCCAAAATCTTCTAAATACAGCTCAATCAAGAACTGCTTAATTATATTATGAGTAAACACATCACTTTTTACATCCAAACGGTTTTAAAAGGAGCTGCCATGGGTGCAGCCAATGTAATACCAGGCGTATCCGGGGGAACAATTGCTTTGATCACCGGTATCTTCGAACGTTTAATTAATGCTATTAAATCGTTTAACGGAAAGGCAATTCAATTACTTCTCAAAGGCAAAATCAAAGATTTTATCAAGCATATTGATCTCGGGTTTCTTATCGCACTATTCACCGGAATTGGGATGGCAGTAGTTAGTCTCGCCAAATTATTCGAGTACCTTTTTGAAAATTATCCAATATATATCTGGGCTTTTTTCTTTGGTTTGGTATTGGCATCAATATATTTTGTGGGGAAAACAGTGGGTAAATGGTCAGCATCTTCAATTATTAGTTTAATTGCTGGTACTGCAATCGCATTGTCAATATCCATTTTAACACCAGCTTCTGAAAACGACTCTTTTACTTATCTGATTTTGTGTGGTGTAGTGGCCATTTGTAGTATGATACTGCCAGGCTTATCCGGGTCGTTTGTATTGATTTTACTTGGCAACTATCAATTGGTGATGATTGATGCGATTAATAATATTTCTATAGCCATACTGCTCCCGGTTGGTTTAGGTGCCGGTGTTGGGCTTATTGCTTTTTCGCACTTTTTATCGTGGCTATTAAAAAAGTATCATAATCAAACGATTGCCCTTTTGACTGGGTTTATAGCTGGCTCTTTAGGCATTCTATGGCCCTGGAAACATGAATTGACTCAACAATTTGGCGATAAAATAAAAACAGTTGGTTATGATTATTTCGTGCCAGAACTTAATACTGAGTTTTATTTCGCACTCGTTTTTATTATTTTGGGTATAGCAAGCATTGTATTAACAGAGTTTTTGGCTTCGGATAAACAAAAATAATTATGAGAACATTTGGTTTGGTAGGCTTTCCATTAGCTCAATCATTTTCACAGAAATATTTTACAAATAAGTTCAAAGAAGAAAATATTGATGCACGATTTCTCAATTTTGAGATGGAGAATATCAATGAGTTACCTGAGGTTTTAAGTCATCATCCTTATATAGCCGGATTTAGTGTTACAATTCCTCATAAGGAAGCGATTTTAGATTATTTGAACGATATTGATTCTTCAGCAAAAGCCATTGGTGCTACAAATGCTGTGAAAGTGACATGGCATAATAAAAAACCTTACCTGAAGGGCTATAATACAGATCTGATTGGTTTTAGCGCATCCATAGAACCACTTTTAAAAGCGAACCATAAAAAAGCACTGATACTAGGCACTGGTGGTGCGGCAAAAGCGGTTGCACAAGCCTTTAAACTAATGGGCATAGCCTGTAAATATGTTTCACGAAGTCCTCAATCAAATGATGATCTGAGTTATCAAGACATTGATAAGAGTATTATCAATGAATATCACGTCCTGGTTAACTGTACGCCTTTAGGTATGTTTCCTAATGTGAATGCTTGTCCTGATTTGCCTTACGAGCTGCTTGGCAGCAGTCATTTGCTTTACGATTTGACCTACAATCCAGAGGTTACCTTATTTATGAAAAAAGGATTAGATCAAGGAGCTCAAGTAAAGAACGGACTTGATATGTTGCACCTTCAGGCCGAAGCTGCCTGGGAAATCTGGAATGAATAATCTACAGAGTAAACGGGGCTTTGCTTGTCACCATTGGTGTAAATAATTCCGTAGGATATTCTACATCAACTAAAAATAAAGCTTGTCCGGGAACGGATGTGCCGGCAGCTCCCCGGTTTTTATCTTCAATAATTTGCCTGAACTGGTCAATATTTATTTTACCTCGCCCTACCTCTAAAAGCGTTCCTACAATGGCGCGCACCATGTTTCGCAAAAAGCGATCGGCTTTAATAACAAATACAGCTCCATTATCCTGTTTTATCCACTGCGCTTTTAGTATTTGGCAATTATTTGTTTTGGTATCCGTATGAAGCTTACTAAAGCTGGTAAAGTCTTTATAATCGAACAATGCTTTAGCCGCTTCATTCATATTATCAATATCAAAATCGTAAAAAGGCCGATACGAGAAATCTTTCATAAACGGAGATTTTACTGATTTTAGATAGTAATAATAGGTTCTTGAAATGGCACTGAAACGACTATGCAATTCGCCATCTACTTCCTGTGCCGAATACACAACAATATCATTACCAATAATCCGGTTCATCTTAAAAACTAGTCGCTCAGTATCTATTGGCTCATCGATATCAAAATGCGCCACAAAATACGATGCATGAACCCCAGTGTCTGTTCTGCCACATCCAACAACATTAATCTGCTTCCTGAGGGCTTTGTGCAAAGCATCGTTTAGAACCTCTTGCACCGAAAGGGCATTTGGCTGAATCTGCCAGCCATGATATTTCAAGCCGTTATAAGCCAGCTCCAGGAAGTATCTTCTCATTATTAAAAAATTTACGTGTGCAAAGATAGTGCTCCTTCCCAATTTGAATGCGCTTTCGTCACAGAATTATTGACATAGGAAAGCCAAATCAGTAACTTTAATGTAATCACTGTAAATGCTAACCGTTTAAAATCTGAACACAATGAAATCAATAGGTAAAATGCTTAACGCAAAAGAAACCGCTCCTGTAAAAGTGATATTAAATGAATTACTTCGGTCGCAGGAAAAGGGCGATATTGAGGCCTTTAAAAAATGCTTTGCGCATGATGAAAACATGGTCAACATTGGCACTGATCTGGATGAAGTCTGGCTGGGATGGAATCCGTTTTATAACTGGATGAAATCTGCAATCAGCAATCGAAAAGAATACAATATTACAGAAAAGGATACACGAATACAGTTGAGTCATAATCAAGATGTAGCGTGGTATTCTCAGTTGCTGGATACCTGTTTTGAGACGAAAGGTGAACCGCACAGACTTGAAGGCTTTCGACATACCGGCGTTTTAGAGAAACGGGATGGTAAATGGATGATCGTTCAAAGCCATGTATCATTGCCTGATAATACTATTGATCATATACCGGAATGAAGACGATTTGTTTGATATTACTATTTGCTTTCACCCAAAACTACAAATCTATGCGTAACGATATGGTGGAACAACAAATTGTGGCCCGGGGCATTACGGATTCGTCTGTTCTTGATGCCATGCAAACTGTTCCTCGTCATTTATTTATTCCGGATCAATTGCAATCACTGGCGTATCAGGATCGTCCATTGCCAATAGGTATGGATCAAACCATATCGCAGCCATACATTGTGGCCTATATGACCGAATCGTTACATCTAAACCCTGATGATGTTGTGCTTGAAATAGGGACAGGCTCAGGCTATCAGGCAGCGGTTCTTGCCGAAATAGTTAAAGAGGTTTATTCTATTGAGATAGTTACAAGCTTGGCGAAGCAAGCCGAGTTTACACTCAAACAGCTGGAGTATAGCAATGTCCATGTTAAAGCCGGTGATGGTTACCACGGATGGAAAGAACATGCGCCATACGATGCTATAATTATAACGGCTGCTCCACTATCTGTTCCACCTGAATTAATTAATCAACTGGCTGAGGGAGGCCGGCTTATTGTACCGGAAGAAAAGAACAATCAGCAGTATTTAACACTTTATACCAAAAACAAAAGTAAAGTTAAGAGCAAACGGCTATTGGCAGTGCGATTTGTTCCGTTTACAAGAACGAAAGAATGAACAAGAATTTTAATCTCATGTTATTTAATTAAGTATTAACTTATTAATTAATTCCATGAAAATTATTTCAATACTAAGCCTTGTACTTTTAATGACGCTTAACCTTAATGCGCAACAATCATTTTATGAGTTTAATGTGACAACGATTGATGGTAAAGCCTTTGATCTGTCTACTTTAAAAGGCAAGAAAGTGATGGTGGTAAATGTGGCCAGTAAATGTGGTTTAACGAAACAATATGAGCAGTTACAGGAGGTCTATGAGACGTACGGCGGAGATAATTTTACGATCATTGGATTTCCGGCGAATAACTTTCTTAGTCAGGAACCTGGCACCAATGAAGAGATAAAGTCATTTTGCCAAAAGAATTATGGTGTCACTTTCGCAATGATGAGTAAAATATCTGTTAAAGGCGATGATATTCATCCGTTGTACAGATGGTTAACTACAGAATCTTTAAACGGGTTTGGCGACAGCAAGGTTAAATGGAATTTTCAGAAATATCTGATCGATGAACAAGGCCAAATTGCTAAAGTTATTGATCCCAAAACACTACCGAATGATGAAGAGATAACAACCTGGATCAGTCAATAGGGATAATTTGAAAAGTTACCGGAAGCAGCTTCTACTATTCTTAATGCATTCTTTCTGTATTTCCGGTAGCTTTTCTCCTAAAAAACAAAAGGTCGATACTCTTGCAGCATCGACCTTTTGTTTTAATATTATAGATTTAGTTCAAACCTCGCTTATTTAATAAAGGTTGTAAAGAAGGATCCTGTCCTCTGAACTTTTTGTACTGAACCATACCCTCATCATCACCACACTCTGACAAGCAGTGCTGACGGAATTTAGCAGCCAAGTCCTGGTTAAAGATATCACCACTTTGCTTAAATGCATCAAAAGCATCTGAATCAAGCACAGCTGCCCAAATATATACATAGTAACCAGCTGCATAATAATCGCTGCTGAAAATATGGCTGAAATACGTTGAGCGATAACGTGGAAGAATCTCCTCGATTAAGCCAATTTCTTTCATTGCATTGGTTTCAAAATCCACTGTATTTTCAACATTATCATCAGCAGTTAAAGCATGCCAGTTCAGGTCAAGCAATGACGCAGCCAGATATTCAACCGTTGCAAATCCCTGGTTGAAATGTCCGCTTTTCTGAATTTTTTCAATTAACTCATCAGGAATTACTTCGCCAGTTTTATAATGACGTGCGTATTGACGCATTACTGCTGGTTCAGCTGCCCAGTTTTCCATGATTTGTGATGGTAACTCTACATAATCCTGAGGAACGACACCAGCTGTTCTTTTAAATTCACCATCAGTAAATAATGCGTGAAGTCCATGACCAAATTCGTGGAATAAAGTGCTCACTTCATCAAACGTCAATAATGCAGGAGTATCTGCTGTTGGTTTTGTAAAGTTGCAAACTAATGACACTAAAGGTGAAATTTTCTTTCCATCTTTAGTAATTGCACCACGGAAGCTGGTTTGCCATGCTCCAGGACGCTTGCTGTCACGAGGGTGATAATCAAGATATAACAAGCCAATGTGATCGCCATTCGCTTCTTTAACCTCAAACACTTCAGCAGCAGGATTGTATACCTGAATATTATTGATTGGAGTGAATGTAATTCCATAAAGCTGAGTAGCTACCCAGAACATTCCATCGCGAACATTTTCAAGCTGGAAATATGGTATAATTTCAGCCTCATCCAAGTCATATTTTGCCTTTCTCAACTTTTCGGCATAATACCACCAATCCCATGATGCTAGTTCAAAATTACCACCTTCGCTATCGACAATTGCCTGCATTTCTTTAAGCTCTTGCTTAGCAACTTTTAATGCAGGCGTCCATAAGCCCATCAAAAACTCATCCACGTTTTGTGGCGTCTTTGCCATGTTAACGTCAATGGCATAAGCAGCATGTGTATCAAAACCTAATAGTTTAACTTTCTGACTACGAAGCATAGCCATCTTGCGAGCAATCTCTTTGTTATCAAATTCATCACCATTATTACCACGCATAAAGTAGCCACGATAGATCTTTTCGCGCAAATCTCTATTATCAGCATACTGTAAGAAAGGAATCAAGCTAGGCTTTTGCAAAGTAAATACCCACTTATCTTCCATGCCATTCGCTTTTGCAGTTTCGGCAGCAGCAGCTTTTACACCTTCTGGTAATCCCGCTAAATCACTTTCATTATCAACAATCAGCTTGAAGTTTTTATTCGTCTCATTCAATTGATTTTCACTAAACTTCAACTGAAGCATTGACAATTCTTCATTTAACTTTTTAAGCGCCAACTGATCGTCAGCTGATAATTCAGCACCGTTTCTTACAAAATCGTCATAGTACTTTTCAGTTACTCTTATTTGAGCAGGAGTTAAATCAAGTGCATTGCGCTGGTCATAAACTGCTTTCACTTTATTAAACAATCCCATATTCATGGAAATGTTATCTGAATGCTTCGTCAATAACGGTGTTATTGTCTGTGCAATTGCCTGTATTTCATCGTTATTATCAGTACTCTGTACATTGAAAAATACGGCACTTACTCTGTCAAGTAACGCACCTGAACGATCATAAGCTAAAATCGTATTTTCAAATGTTGGTTCTTCCTGATTTTTAACAATAGCTTCAATTTCTTTTTGCTGGTCAGTCATCCCCTGCTCAAAAGCCGGCATATAATGACTTACCTCAATCAAATCAAATGGTGGCGTTTGAAAAGGCGTATCATAAACACTAAAGAAAGGATTCATTGGTTCCGTAGGTTTAGTCTGACAGCTTGTAATCAACATCACAAGTGCCATTGCGGTATAAAAAAAGTGTTTCATTTATAAAATTATTTGAATGATTAGTCTTCTTTTAAAATCATACTTCTTATGGATTAATCTAAACATCAAAAATATAAAAAAAAGGCACCTGATTAATCAGATGCCTGGAATAGTGAACCACCTCGGGGCAAGC
>DIYS01000240.1 GCA_002429115.1 Saccharicrinis sp. UBA6048
GTAATCTGTTTCAATCTTTTGCAATACAGAGTTGGAGGAAATATTGACTTTAATCTCACTGCTCATTTGTTTTAGAGCAGCGCCACGAGCAGCCTGACGGTAATCGACTGTGTTTCCGGATTTTGGCACCATGGATATGCCAATATAATAAGCCGGGTCATTCGGGCGTTGCTTAACCCAATCGGGTTTGCGCTTAGCCTCAGCATTGGATGGTAAAATTACAGTGACAACAAGTAATGAAAGGAGTGAGAAAATAAGATGCTTCATGATGCAATGTTTCAGGTTATGTCGTTAATAGTTTATCAATTTCACGGAAAACATAATCGGGTTCAAAGCCCCTGGACTGTGCAAAACGAGCTAACGCCGATTTTGTTTGCCAATGATCTTTATTTTTAATTTGCCGCTTTTTACTATGCAATAATTCTGCCAGCTTTTCACGGTAATTATCTTCATCGATGGTCGACAGAGCTTCATCCACAAATTCAGACGCGATACCTTTAGCTCTCAATTGAAAACGAATTTTAATACGTCCCCATCCATTAAACAGAAATTTATCGCGCACGTAGTATTCTGCAAATCGACTGTCATCGATGTATTTCTCTTTTTTCAGCCATTTGATTGCCTCATCACTTTGCTCATCGGTCAGCTCCCATGTGATCAACTTCTTTCGAATGTCGGATGAGCAATATTCTTTTCTGGAACAAAGAGACGCTGCTTTATTTAGTGCCTGGCGGTAATCCATACAGCTTAGTTTGAAGATTTTATAGCAGATGGCAGAAGCTTTTTTAAATACAAATTGCTTCTGCCTTAGCTCATGTTCTTTACTTTATATACACGCCCTTAATATTCATAAATTCTTTCATGCCATAGTGTGACAACTCACGGCCATAGCCACTTTCTTTCACACCGCCAAAAGGCATCCTTGGGTCAGAGCGGACAAAATCATTGACGAAACAACAGCCGGCATCCAGTTCCTCTTCTGCAATACGCTTTCCTTTCTCAATGTCTTTTGTAAATACAGCTGCTCCCAATCCAAAAATTGAATCATTGGCAATGCGGATGGCATCCTGTTCGTCTTTGGCTCTTATAAGTGACGCTACCGGCCCAAATAATTCCTCATGATAAGCGACCATTCCTTCTACTACATCACCCAGTACGGTGGCAGGATAAAAGGCACCATCCCGATTTGGGACATACCCGCCGGTCAATAATTTAGCGCCTTTGGCAATGCTGTTCTCTACCTGTCGGTGTATATCTTCGCGGAAGTTATAACGGGCCAAAGGGCCCATGTTTTTACTTTCGTCGAAAGGATCACCAATGGTAATTTCGCGCATTTTATCGGTGAATTTCTCAGCAAACTCCTCATAGGCATTCTCGACGATGATAAATCGTTTGGCACCAATACAGCTTTGTCCGGCATTAAGAATACGACCGGCAACACAAGCGTCCACTGCCTGATCGATATCTGCGTCTTCAAGAATTACATAAGGATCACTGCCGCCAAGCTCAAGCACACATTTTTTCAGATGCTTGCCTGCAGTTGCTGCAACAGCTTTTCCGGCTGGCGTACTTCCGGTAAGTGTTACCGCTTTTACACGTTTATCCGCAATTATTTTTTCTATTTTACTGCTTCTTATCAAAAGTGATCTGAACACATCTTTAGGAAAACCTGCTTCAACAAAAACATTCTCGATACTTAAGGCACACGCCGGAACATTCGAAGCGTGTTTCAAAAGTCCTACATTACCTGCCATCAACGTTGGCGCGGCAAAACGGAAAACCTGCCACAACGGGAAGTTCCATGGCATAATAGCTAAAACAGGGCCAATGGGTTGCATAGCTGCATACGATTCTTGTGCTTCGGTTGGTATAATCTCAGGTTGAAGAAACTCTTCTCCGTGCTGAGCATAGTATTCACAAACCTTAGCGCATTTTTCAACTTCTGCCCGGGCCTCAACAATGTTCTTACCCATTTCAGAGGTGATGTTAAACGCTAAACCTTCCAGTTTGTCGCGTAATACTTTAGCAGCATTATTAAGTAAGTTGGCCCGTTCGGCAATGTCTGTTTTTCGCCAGGTTTTAAAGGCTTTATAATTGCCCTCGATGGCTTCGTTTATTTCATCAGAATGGAATTCTTCATATTCTCTTATGACTTCACCGGTAGCCGGGTTGATGCTTTTTAAATACATGATTTTTTGCTTAAGGAAAGTCTCTAATGTACATCGAAAAATACGAACCTAAAAAGATTTTTATCGGGATTTTCATCGGATTATGTCATATCTTGGATATATGTTTAAGTTAAAATGCAGATATCCAAAAGAAATAAAGATCGTACTGCTGCTGTTCAGTTTTGCTCTGCCAATCACTGCTCAATTAAAACAAACAAATAATGCGGTATTTTATAGTGTATCACCTTACTACGGAAAATTTCAGGTGCATACAAAATCACTTTATCCATATAATGGCACAAATCCATGGGGTGTTGAGCTGGAACTAAGTCAGCTATTATTAAGTGATAAGGTACGAGAACAATTTGGAACCTTTGTGAAATGGGGTGTAGGAGTCAACTATTTAAACTTTGACCATTCAGACCTGGGCTTTGCCATTAGTTCAATTGCTTACATTGAGCCGTTTATTGATGCACGAGGAAAATGGCGGTTCTCCATTAAGGCGGGTGCAGGCATGGCGTATATGAGTAATCCATATGATGCAAACACGAATCCTCAAAATTTAACGTATAGTACCAACCTGGCATTTCCATTGTATGGGGGCGGAAGTGTTTATTATTTCATCAATTGACCATCTCCCAAAAA
>DIYS01000109.1 GCA_002429115.1 Saccharicrinis sp. UBA6048
GTATTTTGAGTTAATATTTGGTCCAAGGTTCTTAACTTTTAACTGAACAGGTGACTGCATCAGTTCAATGGCATTTTCGCAGACCTCAATTTCACGGCGGGCTTCCTGTTTCAGAGGTTCATCTTCGGCAGGCAAGATTGAGATTAACTCTTCGTATATGCCAATTGCTTCTTCATGTTTTAGCAGGTATTGCCGCGCTTTCCCCATTGATAACTGTATATCAACCCCGAGATCTCCGATTTTTTCTTCTCCTTCAAGCAGGCTATAGGCTTTATCGAAATAAACAACCGCTGTGTCGGGTCCATCAGAGGTATTAAGATAGCAGTTACCGATGTTGTACAATACGGCTACATTTTCGGGTTCGGCCTCTAATAAATCAGAGAAAAGATCAATGGCTTCGTCAAATGCTTTATCATCAGCAAGTCGTACTGCCTGGGTAAATTTCTTGTTATCAAACTTTGTTTCAGATTGTGCTTGTGCTAACTGCACTATAAACGAAAGTAAAAGAGCGATTACAATAACTGGACGTATCATATCTGAGTTCTAATTGTTTGGTTTTTAAATTGACATCGCAAATTAACTAAAAAAGCTTAGCAATTTGTCTGTTGTATTATTACTTTTTTATAAAAGGGGCCTCTTAATTGACAGACAACAGCTGAAAGCAACTAAACGTTCTATTTGATCACCATTGGGTCAAGAAATGTAGCGCCTGTTTTGGAGCGATAATTTTCTTGATATGGGATTTCAATTACACGATTAATAGTTGTTTTTCCCGGTGTTTTTATCGTCATCTGGTATACTACCCCAGTGGGCAATATCATTGTGTATTTACCAGTATTTCTCTGAGGCTTATATGTGCCAATATGCGCATTACTTTCTTTATAATGAATACTAATTTCAGAATCTGAAGAAGGTAATCCGTCAATTGTAAATAGATAGCCTGCCACAACAGCTAAAGAGCGCTCGTCATAGACTGGGTATTCAATAATGTAAATGTCCGATCGCCCATAACCACCGGGACGCTCAGAAGCAAAATAGACTCGTTGACCATCCAGCGTTGGAATGTAAAAGAGGTCATCACCGGGGGTGTTAATCGGGTAGCCTATGTTTTGAGCTTTCGACCACTGACCGTTTTCCAGTTTTTCACTTTTAAAAATATCGAAACCACCCATAGATGAATGCCCTTCAGAAGCGAAAAACAAGGTGTTACCATCGTAAGACAAAAACGGGCTTTCCTCATTGAGTTGTGTATTTACTGATTCGGGGAATAATTGTGCCTTTCCCCATGTTCCATCCGGTAATTTCTTTGATAGGTACATATCCTTTTGCCCAATGCCATTGGGACGATCGCTGGTAAAAACAATGGTATTGCCATCTAATGACAGTGACGCATGTGACTCTTCATAAGGAGAATTGATAGGTTTTGGTAGCCGCTTGGGTTCAGACCACTCTTTGTCCATTTGTGAAATAAACAGGTCGCCATTTCCCTGGTTGCGATAAATGATCAGAGTTTTTCCATCAGAACTTAAGCTGCAAGTGGCATCGTAGCGGTCGGTATTGAGGTTAGAGTTAGCAGTGACCGACGGCAGCCATGAGCCTTCGCGCCAGCTGCTGGTGTATATATCCTCAGGAGGCAGGATTGTGTTTTTCTGTTTTTTGCTGCGTTTTAAGCGGTTGGATGTAAACATTAACAAATCTTCATTACCTGATATCACCGGACTGTGCTCATCGTATTCGCTGTTGATGGCCTGACCAAGGTTTGTGATACGAAAATCGACAGGTTGACTTGTTAATTCAATGGCGTTCTTACAATAA
This sequence comes from Saccharicrinis sp. UBA6048, assembly GCA_002429115.1. Classification (GTDB taxonomy): domain Bacteria; phylum Bacteroidota; class Bacteroidia; order Bacteroidales; family Marinilabiliaceae; genus Carboxylicivirga. The sequence goes on from DIYS01000109.1 coordinate 1,816, forward strand.
CCGATGTAAAGGTCTATTTGTGAATGGATGTTTGTACGATTTTTTGGTACAGTATCGCTTAAGGTGCTTAAGATTTGCAAAGCGTCCTCAAAGCGATTGGTCAGGTGATAGGCCTGTGCTAAATGGTAATTTGCTTCAATGGCATGGTCGTTTCTTTCGGAATACATACCAAGTTCATCAACGGCTTTTTCCAAAGATACAATCGCTGCATCCGTTTTGTAATCGATGTTAAGATAGCAGATACCTTTTAGTAAATGCAGATGTCCGTCGTCGGGATATTTTCTTTGTAGGATAGTTAATTGACCAATTGCCTGCGTGTAAGCATCGATACTAAGCAGATTTTCAATCGGGATAATATCTTTCTTGCGCGGTTTTTTCTGAGCATCTAATGAAAAGCAAATACATAGAATCAGGCAAATAGCACTGTATCTCTTAATCATAACAGAGGTTGTTTGTTTATGGCTAAAATATGACTCTAATTTGCAAAATTAGTGGGGGATAGGCAAGTATGAGAGTAATTATAATGCTATGACATTTCCTTTAACCCCTTTTACCGGACAAATAATTAATGAGCTGTAATCGTTGTTAATAAAGCCATATTGGTAGTTATAATTGCTCATAAAGTTGATCATCTCATAGTTGCTTATGCAATGAGGGTCAAATATAATTATCGGCTCATTTTGTTTATTTGCAACATGTGTGTAAAGGTTTATATCAGGGAAGTGTTGCCGTAATTTATTGACCAGGTTTTGATTATCTGAAATTAACGCGACTGTCTTAGGGTCTATGTTAGAATTGTTAGCTTTGGGCTTGCTGATAAGTGTCGCCATAGCCTTAAATGAATAAACACATCTAACGCTTAACCATACTAAGGCTGTGGTAAAGATTGATCTGGATGACTTGATGTATTTACGGTAGAACAGCCACATCGAATGATAAAAGTGCCAGAGGATATTCCTGTTTTTTGGAGTGCTTTGGCCTTTAAAATGTATGATGGTTATATCCGGATGATAATAATTATTTCCAAATTCTTTTCGTAATTGAACAGACAGGTCAATATCCTCGCCATACATAAAATAGGCTTCATCGAACAGCGGTAAGCTCCCATCTTTTTTACGCGGCATTGCCAGAAACGCACCTGAAAGTATTTCTACTATGCCAGCTTTATCGCTGGGTAAATGATTGGCATAGTAACTGTAAAAACTAAGCAGGTTGGGAAATAAACGATGAAACTTTAAAATTTTAAGAACAGAGGAAGAAAGGGTAGGGAAATTACGTTTTGACTCAGGCAGGAAATTTCCGGAACCATCAATCATCCTGGCTCCAAGGCCTCCGGTATTGTGGTTTTTAAAATGATTAATCATCTTGATAAAGGTATCTTCTGCTACAATGGTGTCAGGATTAAGAAGCAGAGCAACATCCCCCGATGCAATTTTAAGAGCTTTGTTATTAGCTTTTGCAAACCCCAGGTTTGTTGATGTGGCAATAATCTTAACAAAGGGAAAAAGTGTTGATACGCTTTTTTGCAGTTGAGTGTCGTTTGAATTGTCGACTAATAACACTTCTCCATTTACATTCTCCAGTGCTTTAGCAACTGAAAATAAGGTCAGTTTTAAAAAATCAATCGCATGATAACTGACAATTATAATTGATAGTTTGATTTCTTTTTCGCTCATAATAAATAATCCCACTACTATGAACGTGTGAATTTTTGTTTTGGTATTATCTGCAAAAAATAGCTTTTAGAAAACCACAAAGAGTTCTTCGTTCTGCTTTATCATACCTGGTTTGAAAGCTATCTTTTTCCTCTTGAGGTGCGTTGCTGTTGATCCATTGCCATATTTCACCCCATCCCATAAAACCACCAACATTGCGATCATCTATAAACAGATCGACATTAACCTTCCGGCTGATTTGAGTACTGTATTCTTCTTCCGGGTGGGTTCTGTTAACCGCATAGAATTCAACGCCATTTTTACGACAATACTCAACCGCTTCGTCCAGCTCTTTACCGGTGCGTATGGTCCATAGAATTAATAAGTGCCCTTTGCTCTGTAGCGATTTGAGCGTTTCAAAAGCAAAAACCTTTTCTTTTCCAATAGCCGGATATTTGTGCTCAACAATGGTGCCATCAAAATCAACTGCAATTAGCATATATCTGTGGTGTTAAAGTTCGTCAAGGTTAATTTTTAATTCAGATTGAATGGTGCTTTTGCCTGGATAGTTGAGCAATAAAAATAGGTAAACCAAACCAAAAATCATGAGTTGATTGATATTGCCAGTCATCAGATACAGCAAGAGGCAAAGCAGAGAAATACCCTCCAGCGTTACAATCTTTATAAAATAGGATGAGCGGTATTGAAGTAGTTTTTTATCAATGCTCAGTTCCTGGTTAATATGGCTCACTTTACGCTTATGAAACATGTAACAGGCCGGAATGCCAGCCAATGCCAGTATTATTATCAATGACTTAAGGTTGTTCTCTGTTGAAGGATCAAGCTGATAAACCTGACCAACTTGTGCAACATAGATAAAGGATAACAAGGCAAAAGTGCCAAGCATGATTGATACAATGAAGTATATTAACCGGATTTGTTTTATGGTTTTATTCGCTGTCATTTATAAAGTATTTTCAAATGGTAAACGATTGACTAATGAACGACCTAAAGTGACTTCGTCTGTATATTCTAGCTCATCGCCAATGGAAACGCCTCGTGCAATCGTTGTTGTTTTAATATCGTATTTCTCAAATTTCTTAAACAGGTAAAAATTGGTTGTATCACCCTCCATCGTGGTGCTTAGTGCAAAAATGACTTCATTGACCTCGCCACTCTGGATTTTGTCGACTAAAGGACCGATGGTCAGATCATCCGGGCCTATGCCATCCATAGGTGAGATAACTCCGCCAAGAACATGATAGATGCCGTTGAATTGCTGTGTACTTTCAATGGCCATCACGTCTCTGATGCTTTCAACCACGCAAATCAGGCTGTGATCTCTGTTAACATCGGCACATATATTACATATTTCCGAATCAGAAATGTTGTGACAACTTTTGCAATACATGATTTCCTGACGCATGTGATGAATCGTATCAGAAAATTTAAACACCTGATCTTTATCCTGCTTAAGAAGATGCAAAACAAGACGCAATGCTGTTTTCTTTCCGATGCCGGGAAGTTTTGCAAACTCATTAACTGCACTTTCAAGTAATTTTGAAGGGTATGATGAAGCTGTCATTTATTCCATTTCTTAAAGGATTCAAAGATAATAAAGAATAGCATTTTAAGTAGTAAACATTTTTTCTTTAAACACGACAAACGCATTTAACAATTATAAC